>JAHEHU010000115.1 GCA_024639765.1 Eudoraea sp. | reverse complement strand
ATATGGTGTTCCAATAGGCCATAGCACCATTCCACAGACCTGGAAGCTCCAAAGCCTTCAGATCCTTTCCTTCTTTGGTTTTTTGAGTAATGAATCCTTGTTTTTCGTTTATGTAATTCAACAAAGGATATTTCTGACCTTTGTGATCCTTTACCCCGCAAACAATATCTACCGGATTAAAATGGGTAGCCTCACTGAATATTTTTTTCTGATGTTTGTTGTTAAGATCTACCTGGGCAGATTCTACGATCTGTAAACTCACGTTTCCATTCCTATCCTTTACCCAATAGGGGCCACCTCCCGGTTCTCCTTCATTCTTGACCATGCCACAAACTCTGAGTGGCCTTTGTAATTTGTCTTTAAGGACCTCTATCTGCTGTCCCAGTGTGAAACCATTGTACTTATCAGAAAAGCGAACATTTAGCTCCTCCTCTAAAAAGGTCTTGATGGCTTCTAATTGTGTCCCATCCAATGAATTGCCATCTATCATCTTTGTGAACCTGAATACCTTTTCCTGTAGCTCTAATAATACCCCGGCCAGTATTTTTTTAGATACTGCATTGTCTAAACTTTTATGCTGGGAGACAACGTTATCTATGTTTTTAATAAAGATGATATCGGCCTCTTGCTCATCCAGGTTTTCAATAAGTGCCCCGTGGCCTCCGGGCCTGAACAACAAACTGCCGTCATCATTTCTAAAAGGCTCATTGGATAATGTAACGGCGATGGTATCTGTAGATGATTTTTGGTAAGAAAAACCAACCTTGAATTTGGTATTGGTGGCTTTGGACAAAGTGGATCCTATGTTTTTCAACTCCTTATCAAAAAGTGTCTGGTGTTGCTCAGAAATGGTAAAGTGAAGGTTAGACCTTCCCTGTGCACTGGCATATTGCGCACCTTCAAATAAGTGTTCTTCGAAAGGGGTTGCTATATGATCTTTATATTTGTGAAAAGGCAGTAGGCCCTTAGGATAAAATCCATAATTAAACCCTTCTTCACTCAACAATTCTTTAACAAACAAGTATTTATGTGTGTCTTTGGATAGATCATTTTGTTGAATTCTCTCCAACACAGCAGTGTAGAATGGAAAATTAGTGACGTTGTTAAAAAAGTACAGTACTCCTTTATCTCCAGTTGTAGCACTGTATTCTTCTACTGTTTGTTCTTTGGGATCATAGGCATCTAAAAATCCGAAAAGCGATTTGAACATGCGTGATGCAGCTCCGGAAGCAGGCACAAATTTTAAAAGTGAAAGATCAGAGATAGAATTTTCAAAACGTGCTATCAGGGCTTTTCCCTTTTTGGAGGATACTTTCAGGATGCCATCATCAACCAGGGCAGGAGCTTCTAGTTGTACAAAAGGGATCCCCTCCATAAAGGTCCGTATTTGATCTTCAACCTTTTTTTTATCAATTCCTTTCCCAATAAGCTGTTTTGCATCCTTTTCGGAGAATTCAATCATGTTTCAATAATTTATCGATCGCGTTTATGGCCTTTTGAAGCCTGATCTTTTTGTTGCCTTTTAAGATAATGAAATTACGTTGATGCTTTTCCAGGGTGTTCTTGAAATACAAGAACATTTTTTTCCGCTCATTTGGTTTATCTCTAAGATCATCCTTTACCCATGGTGTATCAACATGGGTTAGTAAGTATAGATCATAGCTGTTTTGTAAGGCGTATTTATGCAGTATTGGATCTGTATAGCCAAGGTAGTATGCCTCAGAATACACTTTAGTTTCTAACAGATCCGTATCACATATCAAAAGGGAATCCACTTTAGAAGTGTATTCATTTTCCAAACGCATTTGCCCTTCCGCAATGGGCAACAGATCATCTGGTTCACAAGTCTTTTGCTCTCTATCCCATTTTTCCTGCAGATATTCCCTGGCATATTCCGGAACCCATAGTGTTTTATAGTGATTGGCCAATTGCTTTGAAAGAGTTGTTTTACCGGTAGATTCCGGACCGTACAGAACTATTTTGATGATATCTGAAGGGTGCTGTCTAAGTCTTTCTTCCATGCAAGGTAGCCTTGTATTGCTAAAACCGTAAAGATAAGATATTGCAAAGAAAGCATTCCCCACCCCCGGTAGGCATATAAAGGTACCGTGATAAGATCAGCCACGATCCAGAGTGTCCAGTTCTCAATCTTCTTATTTGCCATATACCACATGGCAGTAAAGAATATCCCCGAGGTTAAAATATCTATATAGTTGGTGTAGTTCAATTGGGTACCATATAGTCTATAAACTCCATACGTAACCATCATGGTTAAAAGGAAAAAGGCGAAGCCAACTTGTTTTTCCCGGATATTGGTCCTGGATATCCGTACTACTTTCTTATTTTGTTTTACTCGGGCCCAATTCCACCAGCCATAGACACTCATGATCGAGTAGTAAAAATTCATCATCATATCCCCAAACAAAGCATCTATGTAAAAAAGATAAACGGTGATCACTGTGGCAACCAGGCCGGTAGGGTACACTAATATGTTTTCCTTTTTTGCATAGACCACACTGGCGATACCAAAGAAAAATGCAATTGCCTCCAATACCACAAGAGAAAACTCCCTGTTCTTATATGGATCCAGGAAAAAATCAAAAATTGGGCTCATACTCACTCCGATCTGATTTAACTATTTTTATGTAGATCAATCCCTGATCAATCCGTTCAAACGCCTCTTTTAATTCAGTTTGGATCAAATTCATTACCAGATCGTAAGGACCGTATACCTGAGTGCTTAATGGGTTCTCCACAACATGTAATCCCGAAGCCCGAAGGGCCTTTATAAAGTCTATTATCGGCTTTTCAAAGGTGTCTTGCAACGGGGTTAGGGTAAGTTCTGCGGAAATATTCATATTGAATGGTTTGGTGTTATTATTGAGATATTGTTTTATTGTGTTGCCCTGCCTCCAAAGCATATGCACAAGTAAAACCTTCCAGTTCCAGAAAATAGATCTTGAAGGAGCTTATGTCTCCATTTAAGGTTATGACCCCTGTGGTCTCACCTTCTTCCAAGGTAAAATCGTCAATATTGATATTGTGTAGAAAACTCAACCCCAGTGTAGAATTAATCTTGTAAAGTGATTCTTTGGCACCCCATACTACTGTTAGTTTCCTCATCAGGTTTATAGGATCAGACAAAGTACCATACTCTTCTATTGGAGTAAATTTGTGAGCTATCTTCAGGATCTTTTCGCGCTGTTTTTCGATATCGATCCCAACAGGCCATTCCGTACTTACTATGATTCCCGAAAAAGTGTACGAATGTGTAATGGATATATAGGTACCATCACTCAGGTGAGGCTTTCCAAGGCTATCATAGAACAAGTCATTATCCTGATATCCTTCCAGGGCCAATAAATGTCTTATACTTAGAAATCCCCTTCTGTGTAATTCCGATTTCATTCCGTTTAAACGCTGCTGACAGGGCGGAGTCAGGAAAATGCCCGAAGCCAGTTCTTTTTCACTTTCAGTGATCTCCCAGATATGCGCTCTGGTTGCTGTACTTACTGTTATTGTTTTGTAAAGAGGCATGGGAATTTTTAAGTTATCACTATCTTTGGGGTTCAAAAAAAAGCGGTTTTCCGCATGCTAACGAAAGTAAAAATAAAAAAAGAGATGAGCACCAAAACCATGCCCTATGTACCGTATAAAGTGAAAGACCTATCACTGGCAGCCTGGGGAAGAAAAGAGATAGAACTTGCCGAAGCTGAAATGCCAGGTTTAATGTCGTTAAGAGAAGAATATAAAAAAGAACAGCCCCTCAAAGGAGCGCGTATCGCGGGATGTCTTCACATGACCATTCAAACGGCTGTTTTAATTGAGACTCTGGTGGCGCTGGGTGCTGATGTAACTTGGAGTTCTTGCAATATCTTTTCCACTCAGGACCACGCTGCTGCTGCTATTGCAGCCGCAGGAATACCTGTTTACGCCTGGAAAGGAATGAACGAAAAGGAATTTGACTGGTGCATTGAACAAACCTTGTTTTTTGGTGAAGAAAGAGCACCTCTGAATATGATCCTTGATGACGGAGGTGATCTTACCAATATGGTACTGGATCAATATCCGGAATTGGCAGCAGGCATTAAAGGTTTATCTGAAGAAACCACCACCGGCGTACACAGATTATATGAGCGTGTTAAAAATGGAAGCCTGCCCATGCCGGCAATCAATGTGAACGATTCTGTTACAAAGTCAAAATTCGATAATAAATACGGGTGCAAGGAAAGTGCTGTAGACGCCATTAGAAGAGCCACGGACACCATGCTTGCCGGTAAAAGAGTTGTTGTTGCGGGGTATGGTGATGTTGGCAAAGGAACGGCAGCCTCATTTAGAGGAGCAGGTGCCATAGTAACCGTAACGGAAATTGATCCTATTTGTGCCCTACAGGCCTGTATGGATGGATATGAGGTTAAGAAATTGGAATCAGTGGTTGCCAATGCAGATATTGTTATTACCGCCACCGGCAATAAAGATATTATAAGAGAAAAGCACTTCCGTGCCATGAGAGATAAGGTCATTGTTTGTAACATTGGTCATTTCGACAATGAAATTGATATGGCGTGGCTGAATGGCAGCTATGGACATACCAAAGATGAGATCAAACCTCAGGTAGATAAATATACTGTGGACGGAAAAGATATTGTTGTGCTGGCGGAGGGCCGACTAGTAAACCTTGGTTGTGCAACAGGGCATCCTAGTTTTGTGATGAGTAACTCATTTACAAATCAAACCCTGGCGCAAATTGAGCTTTGGAAGCATAGTAATAAATATGAGAACAAAGTTTATATGTTGCCTAAACATCTGGATGAAAAAGTGGCCGAGTTACATTTGTCTCGTTTAGGTGCAGAACTCACTGAGTTAGATGAAGATCAGGCGAACTACATTGGGGTCTCCAAAAAAGGACCTTTTAAGCCAGATTACTATCGATACTAGATAGTATAATACTAATACTATATAAAAAAGCTCTTGATTTCTCAAGAGCTTTTTTTATTTGTTATGCGGTGAGTATTTTTACGCCTGAAAAGGCTCAATTGAAACAAAAGATTTACCTCCTGCCTTTTTCTCGAACTTTACAAGACCGTCTACCCTTGCATGTAAGGTATGATCCTTACCAGCATACACATTCTCACCCGGATTATGTTTGGTGCCTCTTTGTCTTACAATGATATTTCCGGCAGCGGCGGCCTGGCCACCAAATATCTTAACGCCTAATCGTTTCGATTCTGATTCTCTACCGTTCTTGGAACTACCTACACCTTTTTTATGTGCCATAATTCTAAATTTTTGTGAGCAATGCTCTATTCTTATTTACTTAATGCTGCTATAAGATCTGCTTTCTTCATGGAAGAGATCCCTTCAATACCTTTTGCCTTTGCCATTTCTTTCAGCTCAGCTACGGTATTTTTACTTAGATCTACTGATTTCTTTGTTTCTTTTGGAGCTGCTGCTTTTTTAGGAGCTGCTTTCTTTGCTGCTGCCTTTTTGGGAGCCTCAGCTTTTACCTTGGGAGATTCTGCTTTCGCTTTTGGTGCTTCTTTTTTAGAAGTAACCTTAGCAGCTTCCTTTTTGGGTGTTTCCTTTTTTGCCCCTTTGGCAACAATACCTTCAATATGGATCTCTGTCAAATATTGACGGTGCCCATTCTTTTTTTGGTACCCTTTACGTCTTTTCTTTTTGAAGACGATTACTTTGTCACCCTTCAGGTGCTTCACGATCTTTGCCTCTACGGCAGCGCCGTCTATAGCCGGGGCGCCAACAGTGATATTCTTTCCGTCCTCTAAAAGAAGAACGTTATGAAAAGAAACTTTCTTTCCTTCTTCTTCCTTTAAACGGTGAACATACACTTTTTGGTCTTTCGCAACCTTAAATTGCTGCCCTGCTATTTCTACAATTGCATACATAGCTTTTCAATTAATGATTAACCCTTAGGAAACATTAGCTTCATGATGTTAGCCAAGTAACTTTTAGGAGGGTGCAAATATACTGCTAAATTGGTAATTCACAAGCGAATTAAAAACAAAATCCCTTATTTGGCTGCAGTGTTTTGGCTCGACTTAAATAATTGCATAAAACTTAAGGTAAGAACCAGGGAGGTAGCAAAGCCCATAATAGCCACTGTAAAAAATACAATAGCCTCAAAGCCCTCGAAATTGCTGAACCATTGAGAAGACAAATGTTCTAAAAATTCCGGATCGATCTCAGTTGAATAGATTGCAAAGAAAATAGTGAAAATAAGGGTCGCTATAAAACCAGTAACAAGCCCTGCCTTAAAGCCGGTAGCATATGTAAAGTTTTCATTTTCTTGTATTCGGAAGTATTTTATGGCCTCATAGATCGCAAACCCCGTGATCACTCCATTAAAAAGGCTGTAAAAGACATTTGTATGGAGATCCACAAGAGAAAGGATCAAAAAATAAGCAATGAGACTACCACTAGCGGCAATACCAAAACGGATGGGAAGGGCTACATTTTTCATAGGTATACTTGGTTAATGTGAAGTTTGGAAAATATGAAATTATCGTTAATGTTGCTGTTAATTCTTGTTAAAGCTATGAGAATCGTTATCTTTACGTAGGAAAATTAGAGCGTATCTTTGGGTTCTACAATTTACCAAATATTAACCTATACTTCATAATTAATTAATCACTAAACACATGAGAAAAAGAAAATTATTGGGGGTGGTTTTGCCTTTATTTTTACTGGCTGTGACCACCAATGCCCAGGAAGTTGCCTATGAGGAATACGACCTAGACAATGGGTTACATGTTATCCTTCATCAGGATAATACAGCACCTGTAGTAACTACTTCAGTAATGTACCACGTTGGTGGGAAGGACAGAACGGAAGGTAGAACAGGATTTGCCCACCTCTTTGAACATCTGTTGTTTGAAGGAACAAAAAATATTGAAAAAGGGAAATGGTTTGAGATTGTCTCTTCCAACGGAGGGCAGAACAACGCTAATACTTCTCAGGACAGGACCTATTACTATGAGGTTTTTCCTTCCAATAACCTGGAACTGGGATTATGGTTAGAATCTGAACGAATGCTTCATCCCATTATAAATCAGGATGGCATAGACACCCAACAAGAGGTAGTAAAAGAAGAGAAAAGACTTAGATATGACAATTCTCCTTATGGACAATTATTACCTGTTCTGGGTGAAAACCTTTTTAAAGTACACCCTTACAAGGATCCAAATATTGGGTACATGGAAGATCTGGATGCTGCTACCTTAGAAGATGTAATTGCATATAACAAGA
>JAHEHU010000041.1 GCA_024639765.1 Eudoraea sp. | reverse complement strand
GTACCCAATCTACCTGCATCTCTGCAGTATCTGCAAAGGTTGAAGGGGAGGAGTTGGGGAAGAAGAACCCACCAACCGCTGTATTGAGTACAATTTGCTGTTTTTGACCAAAAAGGCTGGCTATATAATTCACAGAATTCGCATTGTACTTGTGCAATAGCTCTCCATCAAAAAGTATCTCTAAACTATTGGCTGTCCATATAAGTTCGTAGGTATGAAAATCGGCTGTAATGTCAACATCCACTTCATGTTCCACCACTGTATTGGCATTATTTGTAATAGGGATCCCGGGTTGTGTACCATAAAATATATTTGAAGAAAATTGCATGGGAATATTTCCGCGTGCTTCAATAATATCTATTTCCCCTTTGGTTGGCCAGGGGTCACCATATGACCAGAAGGCCGGCCACATCCCATTCCCTGCAGGCATTTTTACACGAGCCATAAATCGGTATTCCGTTTCTCCGGTCCCACTGGACGGACCAAAAGTGGTTTTGGTTTCAATTCTTCCGGATACATATTGAAATTCTTTGGGGGAGGCATCATTAGGATTATTGGGCCCGGTGATTGTCTCTCGCTGCACATTTATGGTAAGAATGCCATCTTGTAAAGACAATTGTGAGGGTTGATAATACTGTACCTCATTGTTATAAGCGCCGCTATTCCAACTATTCCACAAAGAGAGATCGGAGTCAAAATCATCTTCCCAGATCAAGTTCCAGGGTCTGTTTGGATCTATAGGCTCTGGTAAGGGCCGAGGATCTAACACAACGTCATCTACAACATTTTCGTCTCCACTATCTGAACAGCCTGTAAAACTCAACAAAAGGGCCAACAAAATAGGATATAGGCTCATACGTACGGCATTATTTTTTTTCATAACCACAAAAATAATTTTTAAAAGATACTAAAAACGAATGGATCTTAGGCGTTTAGCAAAATGCAAATAGGATGGATCCCTTTATGCATCCTTTAAATAAATAGTTACTTTCTCTGCAAAACCCTATTTTTAGAGAAAATCAGTTTTCACGCAAGTAACAGTCCGATCTAGGTTCCTAAATGAATCAAAAAACAGCTCCCTGGTATTTTCTTCTACTCCTTATCCTGGCGGGGGAATCCGTATTTATTTTGCCCTTTGTACTTTCAAGGGTCTTCAGGCCCACAGTATTAGATGCCTTTGGATTAGATAATGTGCAGTTAGGACTGTGTTTCTCTGTGTATGGGGTAGTGGCCCTGGTGTCCTATCTTTTTGGTGGTCCCCTAGCTGATAAGTATCCTCCACGAAAACTGATCGCAATAGCACTTTGGATGACAGCACTAGGCGGGTTGGTGTATGCAAGTTTTCCAAGCTATACAATTCTGAAAATACTATATGGATATTGGGGCTTTACCACCATTTTTTTATTCTGGGCACCTATGATCAAGGCAACCCGGGTATGGGGCGGAAATACTTCCCAGGGGAAGGCCTTTGGATTTTTAGATGGCGGGCGTGGCTTGGTGGGGGCACTTTTTGGAACCATGGGTGTTTTTATTTTCTCCCTGTTCATTACTTCCGAAATTGCTGAAGCCAGCATCTCTGAAAGCAGGGCAGCTTTTAAATATGTGATCCTGGTATCTGCGGGGATCGTAGCCTTTGTTGGCCTACTTGTATGGTTCTTTATGAAGTTGGATAGCAGCTTAGAAAAAGAGATCATTCTGGAGAAAATTACGATATCACAAATAAAAGAAGTATTGCGTTTACCATCTGTCTGGTTGCTCATGATCATTATACTATGTGCCTATGTAGGGTACAAGATCACTGACGTATTTTCGCTCTACGCCCGGGATGTAATGTTGTATGACCAGGTACACTCTGCCCAGGTGGGTACATTTTTGTTGTTTATAAGGCCGGTTATAGGCGTACTTATTGGCGTGTTGGCAGACAAGACCCAAACAACCTTCTGGTTGATGATCAGTTTTGTGGTTGCCTTCTTTGGTGCATTGCTTTTTGCAACCGGATTGGTCTCAGCTACGGCCACAGCACTGTTCTTTATCTCAATTTTAGTAGTGGCTACAGGAGTATATGCAGCGCGTTCGCTTTATTTTGCGGTGATGCAACGAGGAAAGATCCCTCTGGTACTGACGGGAACCGCGGTAGGACTTATCTCACTAATTGGGTATACCCCTGATATCTTCGCAGGTCCGGCCATGGGATATCTCCTGGATAGTTCTCCGGGTGCCCAGGGACATCAACATGTATTCTGGATGCTGGCCCTATTTTCCTTTGTTGGAGGGATCGCTTCCTGGTATTATTTTAAATTGTATCGGAAAAGGAAAGATGAAATTTGATAGTAGTTATTATGTGTTTTTTACTTCCTTTTGACATAACACATTGTCAATTCTTTTAAAAAATTATCACACCCAATGACTTTAAACTAGGTATTCAAATGTTTTTCTATATCGCTTAAATGCAGTTTTAGGGCCTGTGTAGAAATCTGAATTTCTCTGATCAAAAGGGCAAGTGAAAGGATAAGTAGCAGCAAGGCAATGCCAAAGATCCATATAGCCAACATATGTTGCTCTACATAGATAAGGAACATGGTTAGGACACAGAGAAGGAGGCTTGTGATCCCAAAGATCTGCATCCAACGGGTCAGGTTTAAGCGTTGTTTCAGGTTTTTTATTTGTTCCAGTAGGGTATCGTCTTTCTTTTCCAAATATTTATCGTGAAGATTCCTGATCACAGCGGCATAGGCCAGAAATCTGTTGGTATAGGCAAGCATGATCAGGGAGATGGCCGAGAATAATAGGGCAGGAGTGGTAAGGGTAAGCGCTTCCATTATTTTTCTGACAAAATTAGGGAATAATATCAAATTTAAATTTTTCCCTTAAGAGTTAAGAATTAAATTTTGTCCTTTGGAATAGGTTACTCCTATTTTTCCATTTCCTTAAAATATAGCCAAGATTCGCTCGGAGATTCGTGCTTTCATTATCTTTGGGTCATTAAGAAAAAAGATATATGAATTTCTTACGAAATCTTTTAGCAGCTATCCTGGGAACGCTTATCGCCTTTGGGATGCTGTTCTTTATGTTCATGATTTTTATCAGCCTGGCCAATGTGGATGAAGGGGTAGTGGTAAAGAACAAATCCGTTCTGGAACTGCGGTTCGATGACCCTATAAATGACTATACCGGGAGCAATGAAGCCGACCCATTTGCCGGACTCTTCGAAAAGGCAATTGGGTTAGATGATATTTTACACGCCATTGCCGTGGCAAAGAATGATGATAAAATTGAAGGGATCAGCCTTAGGAGCCAATTCGTAATGTCCGGCTGGTCGCAAACACAGGCAATTAGAAATGCCCTACGCGACTTTAAAGATTCCGGGAAATTTATTTATGCATATGCTGATCTCTACATGCAAAAAGACTATTTTTTGGCTAGTGTGGCAGATAGTGTCTTCTTAAATCCTGTGGGAGGAATGGACTTCAGAGGCCTTTCCGCTGAGGTGTTATATTACAAAGATCTGCAGGAAAAGACAGGTGTAAAAATGGAGGTGATCCGCCATGGGAAATACAAAAGTGCCGTGGAACCTTATTTGGAAAATGAAATGAGTGAGGCCAACCGCACCCAGATCAAAGAATTATTAGGATCGGTCTGGGGATCTGTAGCAGAAGAGATCGCAGCAGACAGAAATATTTATATAGACGACCTGAATACTATTGCGGACACACTAGGCGGCCGTAATCCGCAGTATGCAAAACAGTCGGGCCTTATTGATGACCTTTTATATATGGATCAGTATGAGACCATCCTGAAAGAAGGCAGTGAGCTTTCAGAGGATGAGGACATAGAGTATATAGGGCTATCTGACTATATGAAAGTGGCTGGTAAGAGATCCTTGAATACAGGGAAAGACCGTATTGCTGTGATCTATGCACAGGGAGAGATCCTCTATGGAGAAGGCGGTCCTAACTATATTGGGCAGGGACTCATCAACAAGGCATTGAGAAAGGCACGGGAAGATGATAAAGTAAAGGCCGTGGTCTTGCGAGTTAATTCACCCGGAGGTAGTGCACTTACCTCAGATATTATATGGCGGGAGATAGAACTTACCAAAAAAGAAAAGCCCGTAGTGGTCTCTATGGGCGATGTAGCCGCTTCGGGAGGCTATTATATTGCCGTTGGTGCAGACAAGATCTTTGCGGAGCCAACGACCATTACCGGCTCCATTGGGGTTTTTGGTACCATACCGAACATTAGTGAGTTGGCCAAGAATATCGGGATCAATGCAGAGCAGGTAGCTACCAATGAAAATTCTACGGAATATTCTCTTTTTGAACCAATGACCCCGCAGTTCAGGGAAGTAATCACTGAAGGAATTGAAACTACTTATCAAACATTTCTAACGAGGGTAGCCGAAGGAAGGAATATCTCCGTGGCGAGGGCAGACAGCCTTGCTCAGGGAAGAGTATGGAGTGGAATAGAAGCCAAGGAACTCGGTCTAATTGATGAGTTGGGAAGTTTGAACGATGCGGTTGAGGCCGCTGCAGACCTGGCCGATATTCCGAGCTATAGTATCCGCAGATATCCAAGGTATAAGTCGAATTTTGAAATGCTTATGGAAGACTTGTCCGGAGCCAAGGCCAGGGTGCAGGAAGATATGATCAAATCTGAACTGGGAGAAGATGGGTTTAGCCTCTATAAGGACTTAATTAGGACAACGCAACAACGTGGCATTCAGGCCAGCATGCCTTTTAGGTTAACCATTAAGTAAGCCTATGACCACGAAGGATAAAAAAGTTGCGTACAAGATCTATTTGTACCTGGGAGCTCTTTTTATTACGTCCCTGGTTGTTTCCAATTTAATATTTCAAAAATTCTTTTACTGGAAGCCGTTTGGAGATGTTACCGTATTTGGTGCTTCACTTTTTGAGATCTCCGTAGGCATATTGCCGTACCCTATTACATTTTTAATTACCGATCTTATCTCTGAGATCTATGGGAAGAAAAAAGCCAATCAGATCGTTACAGCCGGTATCTTTGCCTCCTTTTTCTCAATGGGGATCATCTTACTGGCAGAAATGGCGCCTGCTATTCCCGCCTCGCCAATAGGGGATGAGGTGTTTAGGAGTGTTTTTGCACTTTCTCCTGTAGCGGTGTTAGCCTCTATGATAGCGTACCTCTGTGCGCAGTATGTAGACATTGCCATCTACCATTTTTGGAAAAGGGTCACAAAAGGGAAATATCTTTGGATACGGAACAATTTTTCCACTTTTTTATCACAGTTCATAGATACCTTTACTGTTGTAGGCTTACTTTGTGTCTTTCAGGTGCTGCCGTGGACCCTTTTTACCGGTCTGGTGATCAGCGGATTCCTTTTTAAGGTATTTATTGCTATGCTCGACACCCCTTTTCTGTATTTTTTCGTATATATCCTACGGAAGCGGTTTAAATTAAAAATAGGTGAGGAAATTCAGCTGGAGATCTAATCCACTTCCACCTCTAAATCTTGATAAATGAAGAAAAAAGTTGTAAAAATTGCAGCCGGTTTTATCCTGCTCCTCCTTGGAACACTAATCGCTGCACCCTTTTTACTGGAAGGTAAAATAGGACAGATCATAAAAACCAAAGTAAATAGTAGTATTGATGGTTCATTCGATTTTGCGGAAGCTGACCTTAGCTTATTTCGTAGTTTCCCTAATGCAGAATTGCGTATGACGGATGCGGTGCTGTTGAATAATGCACCCTTTGAAGGGGATACACTATTTAAGGCAGGACAAATAGATCTTACACTTTCTATTTATGAGCTGTTCAAGGATGCTTCGGAACCTATTCAACTAAAAAGCCTGAGTCTGGACAAAGCCTTTTTGAATATTCAGATCAATGAAGCGGAACAGGCCAATTACGACATTGCCAAAGAAGAGGAAAATCCGGCCAGCGCAGGCAATTCAGATAGTAGTTTCACCTTAGACTTGCAGGAATATATCCTGAGCCAATCTCGTGTTGTCTATAACGATCTTGCCGGTGGAATGTACGTAGAGGTTTCTGAAATAGAACATCGTGGATCCGGAGATTTATCACTACGTAAATCAGAATTGCAAACTACTTCAGAAGCACTGGTTAGTTTGCGAATGGATGGTACGGAATACCTGAATAAGCATACTGTGGCCCTGGAGGCCCTGATAGGAATAGACCTGGAGACCTTTACCTTCACCTTTTTAAAGAATAGCGGGTTAATTAACCAGTTGCCTTTGGTCTTTGAAGGCTTTGTACAGGTAGCAGATGACTACAATGAAGTTGACATAACATTCCAAACCCCTTCGTCAGATTTTAAGAATTTTCTGGCCCTTTTCCCGGAGCAGTATTCCAAGGATATAAAAGACGTTGCAACCACAGGGAATTTTACGGTGGAAGGTGAATTTAAAGGAAAGATGGACGAAACCTACATCCCATCATTCAGAATCGATATCGAGTCAGACAACGCGTCCTTCAAATACCCAGATTTGCCAAAAGCAGTAGAAAACATAGTCATTGCTGCAAAAGTTGCGAATGAAACGGGGCTGGTAGAAGATACCTACGTTACGGTGGAAAAGGCATCTTTTGGGATAGACGAGGATCGTTTCGCCATGAATGCCAAAGTTTGGGATCTTACGGGCAATACCAAGGTAAATGCTCAGATTGATGCAAATATGAATCTGGCTAACTTGTCAAGGGCCTACCCTTATGCTGCTGAAAAGGACCTGAAAGGTTTGCTGAAAGCCAAAGTGAATACTGCTTTTGACATGGCCTCTCTGGAGAAGAAACAATATGCCAGTACCCGCACCTCCGGACAGTTGAGCATTGATGGTTTTGAATACAGCAATGCGGATTTAACTGCGCCGGTTCAATTTCAAACCATCGCAATCGATTTTAAACCGGAACGAGTGAGCCTGAACAAGATGAAGGGGACAATGGGTAAAACCGACTTTGACGTTTCTGGTACTTTGAATAATTTATTGGGTTTTATGTTTAATAAGGAGGAAGTAGAAGGGAATTTTAACCTGGTTTCCAATACTTTTTCACTGAACGACTTTATGGTTGCTGAAAGTGAAAATAAAGAAGAAAAACAACCCGGATCTACAGAAGAGAGTATAAAGATCCCGTCCTTTTTGAATTGTACCATAAACGCAAAGGCACAGACCGTCTTGTATGACAATTTGGTCCTGAATAATGTGGAAGGGGTCTTACGTATCAAAGATGAAAAAGCTACTTTGAGCAATCTTACGTCCTCTTTGTTCAAGGGAAAATTAGCCCTTAATGGGGAGGTGTCCACTAAGGAGGTAACCCCCACATTTACCATGCGTTTGGGAGCAGAACAATTTCAGTTGTCTGAGGCTTTTAGTGAATTAGCGCTGCTAAAGGTCCTGGCGCCTGCCGCCGCCGCTTTACAAGGAAAATTTAATTCAACTATTGAGCTCTCGGGAAAATTGGGTCCGGAGTTTACCCCAGACCTTGCATCCGTGACAGGAGATGTGCTGGCAGAGCTTTTTGAGACCAGGATTAGCCCGGAAAAAGCCAAGGTGTTGAATGCCATGGCTACACAACTCAATTTCTTTAAACCAGACAATCTCAATCTCAATGGGCTAAAAACAGCACTTTCCTTTAAGGACGGTGTAGTAACGGTTAAGCCCATTACCTTTGCCTATCAGGATATCGAGGTAACTGTAAACGGCAGTCATAGTTTTGATAATAATCTTAATTACAAGGCAACCCTGCAGGTTCCCGCGAAGTATCTTGGATCTGAAGTTACCAATCTGATCGCTAAGATCGATGACAACAGCTTACAGAACCTGACGATCCCTGTAGGAGTTTCAATAGGTGGCCTCTATAACAGTCCGAAGGTAACAACCGATCTTACTTCCGGGGTTAAAAACCTCACGACCAGTCTTATTGAGATTCAAAAACAAAAATTGGTGAGCCAGGGGAAAGAGAAGGCATCTACGCTTCTGCAAGGCTTGCTAGCCGGGAAAAATGGGAAAACAGACACCACCACCACTAAAACTACTACAACCGATGCTGTGAAGGAAACCCTGGGGGGCATTCTTAAATCGAATACTAAAAATACGGATTCGGCCAGGACAGATAGTACTGCTCCTGCCACTAAGAACGATGCAGTAAAAGAGGCGGCCAAATCTGTACTTGGAGGCTTATTAAAGAAAAAGAAAAAGGATACAGTGGTTGTTAAGGATTCGATCAAATAATGCTTAGAGAGACGTAATACCCCTCACTGCCCCGAATATTAAATACGGTATTGTCTTCAAATAAGAGGTACTGACCTTTGATCCCCATTAATTTACCTTCAAATTGAGGCGACTTGTCCAGGTTCAGGCTTTTTACTTTATCGGGATACCGCAACACTGGAAAATGAAGCTCAGTTTCCGAATTGTTTTCTATAAAATAGGGTGCTGCTTCTTCCGGAATATATTGTTTTAATTTGTTGCGCCAGCTCACCAGATCCTCATCATCTACTGTATTGGTAAGCATTTTTCTCCAGTTGGTCTTATCCGCTACATGGTCTTTTAGAGCTACTTCCGTGATCCCTGCAAGATACCGGTTTGGGACCTCCACTATTTCAATGGCCTCATGGGCTCCCTGATCTATCCAGCGAGTGGGCACCTGGGTCTTACGGGTTACCCCCACCTTTACATTGCTCGAATTGGCCAGGTAGACTATATGGGGTTGAAGTTGCACTTTTTTTTCATACTCAAGATCCCGGTCTTCTTTACCCAGATGGGCGGTACTTAATTCGGGGTGCATGATCCATTCCCCGGCGGAAGGGATCTCATAGAAACAGCTCCGGCAAAATCCCTGGCGAAAAATAGGACGTTCCAAGCCACAGTTCAAACATTGATATTTTACAAACTTTATGTTCATGGTGTTGTTCAGCACCTGATTCACATTTAGAAAATCGTTTTCAAACACCAGATAGTACTGAATAGGGTCTCCTAGCTCAGTTTTCATTTTCCGTAATACACCTTCATACTGCATGTGTCTGTATATAAAATTATCCAATTAAAATTGTTACCTTTTTTGCCTATTTTTAGCTAGCCAAAGATACCGAAAAATGCCCATTCCATTATTTAACTCCATTGCTTCATGGCTGCTTAAAAAGCGCTATCACCAGATAGAACTTTTCCTTAAGTATCCGGCAGAAGTGCAGGAAGAGGTATTGCACCAATTGCTGGAAATTGCAGAGGATACAGAGATAGGGAAGAAGTACGATTTTACTTCTATCACCCAATACAAACAATTTCGGGAGCGGGTTCCTATAGTTTCGTACGAAGAGGTAGAGCCACTCATTGAACGGACCAGAAAGGGGGAGCAGAATATATTTTGGCCAACAACCATTAAATGGTTTGCCAAGAGCAGCGGAACCACCAATGCAAAAAGCAAATTCATCCCAGTTAGTGAAGAAGCTCTTGAAGATTGTCATTATAAATCCGGGAAGGATCTTCTCTGTCTCTATCTTAACAATAATGAGAATTCCCAACTATTTACCGGGAAGAGCCTTCGTCTTGGTGGCAGCAAGGAACTTTACGAGGACAATGGCACCTTTTTTGGGGATCTTTCAGCCATTCTTATAGACAACATGCCTTTTTGGGCAGAGTTGAGCAGCACACCCAGTAACAGAGTGTCCTTAATGAGCGAATGGGAAACCAAGATCCATGCTATCATTCAGGAAAGTATACAGGAAAATGTTACCAGTCTGGCAGGTGTACCATCCTGGATGCTGGTCTTATTGAACAATGCACTCGAAGAAACCGGAAAAGATAATCTTTTTGAGATCTGGGAAAATCTGGAGGTCTATTTTCATGGGGGTGTGAGTTTCAATCCTTACCGGGATCAGTATGCTAAATTACTACCAAGGAAAAATTTTAAGTATTACGAGATATACAATGCCTCCGAGGGGTTTTTTGCCATTCAGGACAGGAACAATGCGGACGATCTTTTGCTGATGCTAGATTATGGCATTTTTTACGAGTTTATCCCGATGGATCAGTATGGATCTGAAGAGCAACAAGCCATAGCCTTGTGGGATGTAGAAATAGGAAAAAATTATGCTATTGTAATTACCACCAACGCAGGTCTATGGCGATATAAGATAGGGGATACGGTCCGATTTACTTCTACGGATCCATACCGGATCAAAATAACGGGTAGAACAAAACATTATATCAATGTTTTTGGAGAAGAGCTCATTATTGAGAATGCTGAGGAAGCACTGAAACAGATCTGTAATAAGACTGGGGCACAGATCAAAGACTATACCGTGGCCCCCGTTTTTATGTCTGGAAAAGAGAAAGGTTCCCATGAATGGATTATAGAATTCAGAAGCCCTCCGGAAAAACTTGGGGATTTTACAGAATCATTGGATAGGGCCCTCCAATCCTTGAATTCAGATTACGAGGCAAAGCGGTATAATAATTTAACCTTAACGATGCCTAAAATAAATGTGGCCCGGGAAAACCTGTTTTACGACTGGTTAAAATCCAAAGACAAATTAGGTGGGCAACACAAGATCCCCAGGTTATCTAATGACCGAGCGTATTTGGATGAATTACTCGGGATGAATCAATAAATTTATTGGCCTCTCATTACACTACACAAGCTGCTTTGTCGATGAAATACCACCAATGGACAATAAAATAGCAGTTTTCTCAGAATAATACCCAAATTGGATACCCTTACTTAACCTAAAGTATATTAGAATGGCAGAAAAACTGGTTATCCTCTCCGATATGTGGGGTTCAAAGAAAGGTCTTTGGATCACCTCTTACCTTGGGTATTTGCAACAATACTTTGATATTCAATTTCACGATACGCAGCAATTAGCAGATGTAGATCTTATGGTCTGCACCTCTGAAAGCCTATATGATGCATTTCGTAACGGGGGTAGAGAAACCGCAGTAAAACAATTGCTCAACAAAGAAAAAGAACCTTGCCATTATTTAACTTTCTGCGCCGGGGGTACCGTTGCATGGCAAGCGGCCTTACAAGGGCTACCCATGAAATCGTTATATGCCATCTCCCCTATAGATCTTCCCATGGATTCTCCAAAGCCAGATTGTCCTGTGCGTTTACTTTACGGTGAACATGACACGGATTTGCCATCAGAAGCGTGGGCCACTTCTAAAGGGGTGTCCTTAGAAGTAATGCATAAATATGGACATGAATTATATTCAGATGAGAAGATCGTCCAAAAAGTTTGTTTAAGTCTTTTGGAAGCCGTTATTCACAGAAAATTTCAACTTTAAGAGACCGCCTTTAGCTTCTTAATGGTCTCGAAGGAAAGTTTCTCCTCGGCATAGGGTTTTGTCACCTTGAATTCCTTATCATCACTACTTGGTAATTCAAACATGGCATCTGTAAAGACCGCCTCACAAAGAGAACGCAGGCCCCTGGCGCCTAGTTTGTACTCAATAGCCTTGTCTACAATATAATCCAGTGCCTGTTCTGTGATCTGGAAACTGATACCGTCCATTGAGAACAACTTTTCATACTGCTTAATGATGGCATTCTTAGGTTCGGTCAGTATTGCCCGAAGGGTTTTCTTATCAAGGGGATTCATATGGGTAAGGACCGGCAATCTACCAATGATCTCAGGGATCAAACCAAACTCTTTTAGGTCTTTCGGGATAATATATTGCAGTACGTTATCCTTATCTATAGATTCTTCTTTGCGGGAGGCACTATAGCCAATGGCCTGCATATTGAGTCTTTTTGTAATAATCCGCTCAATACCGTCAAAAGCGCCACCAGCAACAAAAAGGATATTTTCTGTATTAACTTCTATGAATTTTTGATCGGGATGTTTTCGTCCTCCTTTTGGAGGAACGTTCACCATAGTACCTTCGAGGAGCTTTAATAATCCTTGTTGTACTCCTTCTCCCGAAACATCTCTGGTTATGGATGGGTTATCACTTTTACGCGCTATCTTATCTATCTCATCTATAAAAACGATACCACGTTCAGCCTTTTCTAAGTTATAATCTGCCGCTTGTAAAAGTCGGGTTAGGATACTTTCCACATCTTCACCTACATATCCCGCCTCTGTTAGAACCGTGGCATCTACGATGGCGAGCGGTACATTAAGCATTTTAGCGATGGTGCGGGCCATTAGGGTCTTTCCTGTACCCGTTTGCCCTACCATTATGATATTGCTCTTTTGGATCTCTATTTCATCTTCCTTGGAGCTTGGTTGTAATAAACGTTTGTAATGATTGTAAACAGCTACGGATAATACTTTTTTGGTCCTGCTCTGCCCAATGATAAATCCGTCTAGGAATGCTTTGATCTCTTTCGGCTTCTTCAGGGTTAATTCAGAGGAAAGATCATCTGTCCTGGACTGTTTTGATTCCTCGGAGACAATGCCATGTGCCTGTTCTATACATCGATCACAGATATGAGCATCCAGCCCTGCAATTAAGAGGTTGGTCTCAGGTTTTTTCCTGCCACAAAAAGAACATTCTAAATTTTCCTTTGCCATAATGTTTTTAAGCTATCGGCTATTATAACGAAATATTTCTGATTTTGGTTTATCCCGGGGGTAAGAGGTTACTTTATTGGGGTGTATGCCCTTGCAATTTAATCCTTATCCCTCACCAGGATCTCATCGATCATTCCGTATTTTTTTGCCTCTTCTGCCTTCATCCAGTAATCCCTGTCGCTATCTTCATATACTTTGTCAAAAGACTGTCCCGAATGCAAAGAGATGATATTATACAATTCATCTTTGATCTTTAAGACCTCCTTGGCCGCAATTTCAATGTCGCTGGCCTGTCCCTGAGCTCCGGACATTGGCTGATGTATCATTACCCTTGAATGCTTAAGCCCGCTTCGTTTTCCTTTTTCTCCGGCACATAACAGAACAGCGGCCATGGAGGCAGCCATACCCGTACAGATGGTTGCCACATCGGGTTTAATGAATTGCATGGTATCGTAGATCCCCAAGCCTGCATAGACACTTCCTCCCGGAGAATTAATATAGATCTGGATGTCCTTGGATGAATCAGCGCTGGCTAGGAATAACAATTGTGCCTGTACAATGTTGGCCACCTGTTCATTGATCCCTGTTCCTAAAAATATGATCCTATCCATCATAAGACGCGAGAAAACATCCATGGCAATGGCGTTCAATTGCCGCTCTTCAATGATATTTG
Organism: Eudoraea sp.; assembly: GCA_024639765.1. GTDB lineage: Bacteria > Bacteroidota > Bacteroidia > Flavobacteriales > Flavobacteriaceae > Muriicola. The sequence goes on along the minus strand of JAHEHU010000041.1, from coordinate 10,126 downwards.
GCGTCATATTTACAGGGTACATGCTTCGCAAAACCTCATCATAGTACATGCTATTGATGCCCTGATCCTTAATGGCGAAGTCTTTAAATTCTTTTCCGTAATCCATTATAGTGCTATAATTATTTTATAAAAAAAATGAGCCGAATAAATAGGTTTCGGCTCTGTAAAGATACTTATTTTTAATGAAAATTGATCGCAGTTTCCCTGTCTTACCCTCTTTTAAATTAGCCTTCATAATAAGAGATCTTATGACCCTTTGGGTAAGCTCCTTTATGACTACACCAATTACCCGTAGACCTCTTTTACAAAATTCTCATAGGTGACCTCTTTAACCTTTAGGTTGGCCTTTTCTTTGTAAAGTGCAAGCAATTTTTGACTCATCAATTGTTCCGAAAGGCGTTTAACTTCTTCCTGGTTGCTCATGACCCTTCCGGCAATGGCATCGAGTTCTTCTTCCGCCGGATTCATTTGTCCGTATTGGGCCATTTGAGATTTTATAAAGCCTTTGGCAAATTCTTTAAGTTCATCAAAGGTTATCTCAATGTTGTGATCCTTGATGATCTTCCCTTCAATTAGCTGGTAGCGTAATCCTTTTTCAGATTTTTCATATTCATCATGGGCCTCTTCTTCAGATAGTGGTTTCTCGCCAGTCATCTGAATCCATTTCTTTAAAAAGCCAGATGGTAACTCAAATTTGGTAGTATCAATCAACCGTTCGGTAACGTCATTCAGAAGTTTTTGATCGGACTGTTGTTCAAATTGCTTCTCAGCATCTTCTTTAAGACGGTCCTTTAGCTCTTTTAATGAAGTTATGGTATCTTTTCCAAAAAGCTTGTCGAACAGCTCCTGATCTAATTCCGCCGGTTGCCGCTCATTGATCTCCTCTAAAGTGAACGTTACTTCAATGGCCAACTTATCTGCTTTGTCCCTGTTTATCCCCAGGGCTCCTGAAAGTAAATAATCTTCCTTAAACAGGCCTTTTGTCTTTAGTGTTACAACATCACCCGGTTTTTTCCCAAGCAGCGATTCCAGTGCTTTTTTGCTCTTAACTTTATCTAGCTCTATGGTAGATTTATGTTCAATCTCTTCTGCTTCATTTAAAAAAGTTCCTGTTACCTCATCTTTTTTTCCAACTTCCTTTTTAGAGATCAGTTTCCCATACTGCTTTTGGATGCGCTCTATTTGCTCATCTATCATTTTCTTGTCGGCCACAATTTTATATTGGGTCACCGCTTTTTTGGTTTTTAAGGTCGCTTCGAATTCCGGGGCAAGTCCCAATTCAAATTCGAAATCAAACTCATCCCTGTCCCAATCAAAACTGTCTTGTTGTTTTGGCAGAGGATTACCAAGTACATCCAATTTTTCCTCGCTGAGGTATTTGTTAAGATTATCCTGTAATAATTTGTTGACCTCATCTACCAGCACCGCCTTGCCATACTGCTTCTTTATAAGTCCCATGGGGACCTGTCCTTTTCTGAACCCTGGTATGTTGGCTTGTTTGCGATAATCCTTAAGTATTTTTTCTACCTTGTCCTGGTAGTCCTCTTTTTTGATAGCCACCTTTACTACTGCATTCAGGTCGTCTATTTGCTCCTTGGTAATATTCATCTATTTCTTTTATTTACATTCCCGTAAGGGGATGCAAAAATAGTATATTTTATAGAGCAGAACAAGTTTTTAGAAGCTTGTCTAAACAACTAAATTTCAGGATTCTTTGGGCTCTTTTAAAACTGAAAAAAATATGGATTGAAGAAATGAAAGCAGTAAGCTGAAAAGCAGGGCCCACCAAATGTTCTCCACCCCAAATCCGGGCACTAATTGATCTGCCAGAAGGATGATAATGGCATTGATGATCAATAAGAAAAGTCCAAGCGTAAGGATAGTTACCGGGAGCGTTAGAATTACCAAAACAGGTTTAACAATAAAATTGAGTAAACTCAGTACTATGGCAACAATAATAGCAGTGGAATATGAATCTACATATACACCGCCTAATAGTTTAGCCAACAAGACTACGGCAAGAGCACTAAGGAGGATTCTAAGGATGAGTTTCATAGGATCTTTGATTAGGTTAGCAATAAAAAAGGCACCTGAGAAAGGTGCCTTTAAATTACTTAAATATTTTTTATTGTAAGTACAGACCGGTGTAATCTAACGGATCTACGCCCGGAAGATTTGAACCGTATTTTGCATTGATAGCTTCAACCATTAAATTAGCCAAAAGTGCATATCCTCTGGGAGAGGGATGAACTCCGTCCAGGGAGAATCCTCCCCCGGTTCCAAAATTAGTAGAGACGGTACTACCATCACCTAAAGGGAATCCTGTTTCGGCAAAAGTGTCTAAAAATCCATTTGCATCTACAAGTGCCACATCATACACCTGAGCTAGGGCGGCAATGGTCTGGTTATAGGAAGCCTGAGCCGTACCCACAGCCGTTTGCTCTTCCGGTGTTAATACCCACATATCTGCAAGTGGCACAGCCACGCCATTAATGGACGTAGGATCATTAGGATTGGCCAATGTACCTATAAAGTTCCTTGAAGTAAGGACCAACAAGTCTTCTGGGGTTGCCTGCCTCATATTGATCAGGGCCGGATTAAATGGTGTAAGATCGGTCAGATCTTCATCAAGAAGAACCACAGCATTGGAAGTTCCTGCAGAAAATGAAATTGTTCTCCTGGCCACTTCCTCGGCTGAGATGGCACCCAATTGTTGTAATTGTGCAAGACCTCCGTTATAAGCGGCATAAGCTCCATTCAACAAGGCTGCCGTTGCTTCATCTAAAGGGACAGGATTATAAGGTACGGTGGTGAAATAAGGAATTGAGGTTACATCAGGGATATTCATAACTACACCATCAGCTCCGTTTGCCGTAAGTGTTTGCAACAAGCCGTCAAAAACACTGGCAAAAACATTGGGATCTGTTATATCATTTCCTGCATAGGTGGAAGGATCTAAATTCCCGGTTTGATCTACTCCGGCTCCACCAGATGTAGCATAAGTAAGTATGTCGTTGTTGCCTATCCATAAAGTGAAAAAGCTTGGGTTTTGAATAGCAGCATCCCCAATAACCGTTGCAGAAGGAGAACTTGCAAAACGGGCATAATAAGGATTTGCTGCCCCAATGGCCACCCCTGCAACATTCCCATAGCCGGGAGCTACCAAATGATAGCTCTTGGCCCCGGGTACCCCCAAATTATTAAATGGTCCGGTTAAAACGTTGCTTATTTCCGTAGCTCCCTGCCCAGATACTGGCACCGGTGATGGAGAACCGGATGCAAAGGATAAAATGAGCCGGTTACCCAAAATTGGCTGTCCACCCAAGGTGGCTCCACCTAAGTTATCTGCCATAAAAGGGATGTTAAAGGCACCACCTCCGGCCAATGCAAAATTTTCAGCCAGCATATTCGGAAAAGAATTGGTTTGGCCGTCTATGAAAAGAGCAAAATCGGAGTACCCTGCAGTCAAGGAATTTCCTACGGCTACATAATTAGAGAAATCGGCGGTTCCGCTTGTATAATCAATCGGATCTGGGGGAGGCGTATTATCTACAATAGGATCGTCATCACTACAGGACGCTAAAAAGAGTCCAAGAAATGCAAGTAAGGCAAAAAGCTTTTTCATTGAGTCAATTTTGAGTTATATGAAATCTAAAGGTTCAGTGTAGCCAAAATTAATTAAAATTATGATACACGCAATTAAAGGCACATTTAATTAAAGAACTCTTAATTATGGCCTTAGAACCTTATGAATTTATAAATTCGAGGGACTTCTCCATAAACTGAACCGGATTTTCGGCATGGAGCCAGTGCCCGGCGTCTTCAATTGTTTCTAAACGAGCTTTAGGGAAATGCTTTTTAATCTCCGTTAGATCTGCCATGGTAATGTATTCCGACCTGCTGCCACGTAAAAAAAGTGTGGGCCCCTGATACGTGTCCGTACTTCCTAAAGATTCGCCGATCTCTTCCATTCTTTCAGACAAAACCTTCAGATTAAAACGAAATGCCAGCCGTCCTTTTTCTATCCAATGTAAATTCTTTAATAAGAATTGTCGTATTCCCCAATCGTGTAAATCCTGAGCTAAATGGTAGTCAGCCTCACTTCTGGAAGTGATGTCATCTATTGGAAGCGCCATTAATGCATCTATTATATATTGATGGTGTGGCGGATAAAATTTTGGAGCGATATCTGCTACCATCAGTTGGGTAATATGTTCCGGATAAGAACAGGCAAAGGTCATTGCTGTTTTACCTCCCATAGAATGTCCAAGAATCCGTACCTCTGATAATTCATGATGCTCCAGATACCTTTTTACATCTTCCGCTAAAATAGTGTAGTTAAACTCTTCGGACCAAAAGCTCCTGCCATGATTCCGCTGGTCAATCAAATGAACCTCATAGCCATTATTGGCATATTGGGTTCCTAACGTTTTCCAATTGTCAGACATCCCCAGAAAGCCGTGCAAGATGAGTAATGGATCCCCTTCTCCTATGATGGTTGATTGTAATATGTTCATCACTTTAATCGGTGTATATACATATTTACTACATTCTCCAATCCCAGGTAGAGAGATTCACAAATAAGAGCATGGCCTATGGAGACCTCTTCCAAATGTGGGATACCCTGTTTAAAGTAGGCGATGTTTTCCAGGCTAAGATCGTGCCCGGCATTGATCCCCAAGCCAAGCGAATGAGCCGCTGCAGCAGCTTCGGCATAGGGCTCTAGAGCCTTTTCGGGAGTTTTCGGATACATTTTTGCGTACTGTTCTGTGTAAAGTTCTATACGATCTGTCCCCGTTTCAGCAGCCCCTTCCACCATTTTTGGGTCTGGGTCCACAAAAATTGAGGTACGGATTCCTTTGGCTTTAAAGGTGCTTATCATTTCCTTCAACAGCCCTTTGTGCTTTATCGTATCCCAGCCGGCATTCGAAGTAATGGCATCTACGGCATCGGGTACCAGGGTTACCTGTGCAGGTTGTACCTCCAGGACCATAGATGTGAAGGCATCATTGGGATTGCCTTCTATATTAAATTCCGTTCTCAGGATCTTTTTTAATTCATATACATCCGAATACCGGATATGTCGTTCATCTGGCCTTGGATGTACCGTTATACCATGGGCTCCAAAATCTTCAATATCTGAGGCTACAGTGAGAAGATTGGGAACATTTCCACCTCTGGCGTTCCTTAAGGTGGCTATTTTGTTGATATTTACACTAAGTTTCGTCATTAGGACTGTATCATCGTTGAACAGCGGCAAAAATACAAATTAGGCATGCCTTTTGATCTTTTAAATCACTAATTTGCATTAATTTAAATCGCTATGCTCATAGAAACCCATATAATCCATACTATTCCGGTCTTCGATATCGAGGACAATCTGGAAGAGCCTATTCATTTTTTTAAGAATAGCATCTACTCTCATGTGGCTATTACAGAAGATCAGAAATTTCTGGGGTTACTCTCTGAAAATGACCTGGAGGCCTTTGAGAAAGAGAATGGCATAGAAACTTTTAAAAGCAATTTTGAGTCTTTTTTTGCGCATAAAACAACCTCCTGGCTAGATGTGCTGGAGATCTTTTCCCGTAATGAGGCTAATCTGGTCCCTGTTTTAGATGAGGAGGCCCATGTACTGGGCTATTACGACCTGAACGATATTGTAGGTGTTTTTATTGACACTCCATTTTTTAAAGAACCCGGCGCCATTATAGTGGTGGCCAAGGGAATCAAAGACTATTCCTTTAGTGAGATCGCTCAGATTGTGGAAAGTAATAATACAAAACTGATAGGAGCTTTTATAACAGACTCCAGAAGTGAGGTAATTCAAATAACACTTAAGATCGGGATCAATAATTTTAATGAAGTGGTTAATACATTTCGCCGCTATAACTATACCATCCTTTTTGGGAATAAGGACGATCAATTCCTTGAAGATCTCAAAGAACGCTCAGATTACCTGGACAAATTTCTCAACGTATGAAAATTGCCATTTATGGACAGTCTTACCAGGACAATGCGCTCAAGTATGTCTTTGAGCTCCTGGAAGTACTTGCTGAAATGGAAGCAACCGTTGCTATTGAAGAGGAATTTCATGATCTTGTTACAGGGCAGAGACCAGAAAGCAACTACAGCACCTTCAATCATTCAACAGGACTGGATGCCAGTTTCGATCTCTTTGTAAGTTTTGGAGGTGATGGTACCATATTACGGGCCGTGACCTTTGTGAGCGATCTGGGGATCCCAATAGTGGGTGTCAATACAGGTAGATTGGGATTTCTTTCAACCTATAAGAAAGAAGAAGTACGGAATATGATGGAGGCATTTGTTTCGGGCGATTATACTGTGGTTGAGCGCAGCCTGGTATCTATTCTGGCAAGCCCCGAGATCGAAGAATTTAAAGGACAGAATTTTGCTCTCAACGAGGTAACGGTGAGCCGCAAGGACACCACGTCCATGATCACGGTTGAAACACATTTGAATGACGAATATCTCACTTCCTACTGGGCCGATGGGCTTATCATTTCAACTCCCACGGGTTCTACAGGGTATTCTTTGAGTTGCGGTGGTCCGGTGATTACGCCAACCGCGCAATCCCTGGTCATTACACCAATAGCCCCCCATAATCTTAATGCCAGACCTTTGGTGATTTCTGATGATACGGTGATACGGATCAAGGTTTCCGGAAGAGAAGATCAACATATGGTTTCACTAGACTCGCGCCTGGCTACCATTGCCAACGGAAAAGAACTGGTCATTCAAAAAGCCGGCTTTACCATTAAGATGATTGAGTATGCCTCAGAAAGTTTTCTTAAGACCATCCGTAACAAATTATTATGGGGGCATGACAAACGCAATTGATGCCGTAAACAATAAATGCCTTAAAAGCCTGTTAATCAAGAAAACGAAAGATCTTGAGTTTACATTCCCTAAACGTCATAAAGGAGTATATTTGCACACTTTTTAAGTCCATGAAAACTGTTGTATTAATACTCTTTGTACTTATTGTGACCGGTACCCGGGCCCAAACCTATGAGGCGGGACTTATGGCCGGGGGAATCAATAATATTGGCGATGTTGGCAGCATGAGGTTTATTTCTCCGACAGGACCGGCATTTGGAGGGATTTTTAAATGGAATAAAAGTAAGCGATATGCCTGGCGAGCCAGTGTTTTGTATGGCAATTTTACCGCAGATGATTCAAAATCGGATATTGCATCTAGGCAGCAAAGAGGGTATAGCCTGGACCATACCATCCTGGAAATGTCTGCAGGACTCGAGTTTAACTTTGTGGAATACAATTTACATACTCTTTCAAGGGCCTTTACGCCTTATCTATACACAGGAATTACGTATTTTCGCCATGATTTTAATTATTTTGATGCCGGAGCATTGCAAGATACAGGTCAGAAAGAAGGCGCATTTGCTATTCCAATGACCGTTGGGGCCAAACTTAGGATCAATCAGTTCCTTATACTAGGTGCCGAAGTAGGAGCCAGGTACACCTTTACGGATAACCTGGATGCCAGCAATCCGGAAGGTTCAAATTTTGAACAATTTCGTTTTGGAAATATATTAAGTGACGATTGGTACGTATTTTCAGGCTTTACCCTTACCTATACCTTTGGTAGGATAGTCTGCTCCGATTGTTTTGAGTAAGTTATAGAATGGACACTATAGAATCATTGAAATCAGGTTCACTACCCAGGCATCTGGCTATTATTATGGATGGTAATGGCAGATGGGCCAAGCAACGTGGTAAACTGCGGATCTTTGGACATGAAAACGGGGTAAAGGCGGTAAGAGAAACCGTAGAGAACTGTGCCAAGTTAGGAATAGAGTTTTTAACACTATATGCTTTTTCCACTGAAAATTGGAATAGACCTAAGCTAGAGGTAGATACCCTTATGAATTTGCTGGTCTCTTCTTTGAAAAAAGAACTCAAAACACTTCACAAGAATAATATTAAGCTTAATGCCATAGGAAACATAGATTCACTTCCTTCCAAAGCATACGCCGAATTACAAGAGGTGATAGAAAAGACTTCAAAGAATAGTGCCATGGTCCTTACCCTTGCCTTGAGTTATGGAGCTCGTGAAGAAATAAAGCATGCTGTTCAGGAAATAAGTCTCAAAGTTAAAAATAATATAATTTCGCCCGAGAATATTGATGATACCATTATTAATAGCCATCTTTACACGCATAATTTGCCAGACGTAGACTTGCTTGTTCGAACCAGTGGGGAACATCGAATAAGCAATTTTTTACTTTGGCAAATAGCCTATGCCGAATTGTATTTTATGGATGTTTTTTGGCCCGATTTCAGGGAACAGCATCTGGCAGAAGCAATTAAGAATTACCAGAACAGAGAACGACGATTTGGAAAAACAAGCGAACAACTTAACTAGTGGTATGAATCGATTCATATTACGTAACCTCCTTGCAACCCTCCTTTTTTTAGTAAGCATCACTACCGCCTTATCTCAGGAAATACCTTATGATAATGGTAAAAAGTATGTGCTGAAAGGACTGCAGGTTACCGGTTTGCAGAGTTATAACGAACAAACGGTAAAGACGTATACGGGCTTGCGTGAAGGGCAGATCATTACCGTTCCCGGGGATCAGATCAGTGATGTTCTGAAGAAATTGTGGGGTCTGGAACTTTTTAGTGACATTTCGTTCTACATTACCAATATAGTAGGAGACGATATCTACCTTGAACTTAATATTAAAGAGCGACCTACACTGTCCAAGGTAACCATCTATGGTGTTAAAAAGCGGAAAGTAGATGAGATCATTAAGGATACCGATCTAAAGAAAGGTAAGAAGATCACCGAAAGTCTTCTCGCAAACACTAAGAACTACTTACAGAATAAATATAAAAAACAAGGGTATCTCAATGCAAAGGCCACTATTGTTACAGCGAAGGATACGTCAGAGACCAATGCAGAGAGCATAGTCATCAATGTCAGTAAAGGCAGCAAGGTTAAAATTAAGGAGATTGTCTTTGAGGGAAATAAAGAGTTGTCAAGCGCACAGTTGCGAAAATCCCTTAAAAATACTAAGCGTAAAAAGCTGGGCAGGTTTTGGAAGAAATCAAAATACATTCCAGAGGATTACAAGGAAGATCTCTCTTCTTTAATAGATAAATACGCCGAGAATGGGTTTCGCGATGCCCGCGTTCTTTCCGATACTATTACTAAGGTAAATGATGAGAACATCGCCATAGCCATTAAAGTAGAGGAAGGGAATAAATACTATTTCGGAGATATAGACTTTATTGGGAACTCGGTCTATACGGACCGTCAGCTTTCTCAGGTAATGGGGATAAAGAAAGGTGCTACCTACAATGGGGTATTGCTCAGAGAACGTATTGCTGATAATAGCAAACCAGATGCAGACGATCTAACTAATTTATATCAGAATAATGGGTACCTGTTTTCACAGATCAACCCTGTTGAGGTCTCAGCAGAGAATGACACCATTAATTTTGAGATACGCATCATTGAAGGAAAGGAGACCTTCTTGAACCATGTTACAGTTACCGGGAACGATAAGACCAATGACCATGTGGTCTTTAGGGAGATCAGAACAAGACCCGGACAGAAATACAGTAAGGAGAACATCATAAGAAGTGTTAGAGAACTTGGACAATTGGGCTTCTTTGATGCCGAACAAATAGCTCCGGACATTCAGAATCCGGATCCTAACTCAGGGACGGTAGATCTTGCATACAGCCTGGTTGAATCGGGATCTAGTCAGATAGAATTACAGGGAGGTTATGGCGGTGGTGGCTTTATTGGGACACTTGGATTGTCCTTTAGTAATTTCTCTATCCAGAACATATTTAATGGGAAAGCATATAAACCGGTTCCCATGGGTGATGGCCAAACTTTTGCTCTAAGATTACAGGCAAGTAGGACATTTAGGGTATACAGTTTGAATTTTTCAGAACCCTGGTTGGGGGGCAAAAAACCGGTACGTTTTAATCTTTCACTTTCAAGAACACAGCAATTCCTTGCTTCTTTCGGGAATAACGGCAGGGTAGAAGTAGATAAGAATCAACAATTTGCCATTACAGGTGTTTCGTTAGGACTGGCAAAGCGCGTACAATGGCCAGATGATTTCTT
>JAHEHU010000114.1 GCA_024639765.1 Eudoraea sp. | reverse complement strand
AGATAAATATTTGGTAGTTGATTAGCCTCGTCTTGGTCATCCAATCTGATAAATGACCAGGCAATCGTTCTAGTTCCTTCAGCTGTAGCATGTACGGTCATTAAATCACCTTTTTCCTCCTGGCCATTTATTACTTTATCAATAAATTGATTTTGATCCTGTTTTGGTAAAAAAGAGAGTAATGGTGTGTTCTTCAATTCCTTATTTTGTTCAATAAGTTCATAGAAAGCAGGGTTTGCATAAGTAATCTCACCCTTCGGATCAAGAACCACCATTAATTTATCTGCCCTGTGCAAGACAAGATTGAGATTTTCACGATAATAACTTAGTGTACGTTCTAAAGCGCCCTTGTTCCATTGGTCGCGAATAATCAATACGAACTTGTTCAGAATGATGATCATTGGAAAAAGGTCGAGATAATTGAAATTGAGCCCCCTGCGCCAGGGTAATTGCATGCCGTAGTAGTTAAAAGCCATCTCCTCCATGATAAAGATCGTATAATACAGGGAGACTATTAAAAATGGATAAAAGGCAAAGCTGCTCCTATTCCTGATATTGGCTAATCCAACTAAGCAATACAGAGTCGTAAGAACATATACACTATAACTGAAAACATAAACAAAGTTCACTACCAGCCCTGAAAGGTCGAGTAAAACGACTATAAAATAGCCCGCACAAAGACCTGTAATCAACCAAAGAACGCTCTTTTTAACAAATCCTAATTCCATGGCATAATACCAAGGAAAGAGGGCAAACATAGAGACGGCAAAAAAGGATAATAATTTAAAATTTGGCAGCTGAACACCCAAACACAGATAATAAATACCCGCCGACAGGGCGAAGATGCCAAAAAGAAAATCTGTTTTGAATTTCTTCCTTGCAAATCCCAGCCAAATCTCTATCAGACCTATGGAAAGGGCAATTCCGGCAAAAAAAACAAATAAGTAATAGGTCACAATAGTGATTGTTATGGTCTATAAATATAAGGGAATGCGCTCAAAATACTAAATTTCGCATATTCGTTAGAAGCAGTAAATGATTATACCATAGGTCCGACAGAACCTAATATTCCATTGTGCCTTATACCAGGTTTTAAACCGGGTAGGAATAATGTTTTGGGTGGCGATTTAGTTTAGAATCTCTTCTTTATACCCAGGCCAAAGGCGTATGAACCGTATTCTTTCTTAAAATCATAGGTGAAATTTGGGAATAATTCCCAGTCATTTCCCAGTTCAAAGGCATATTCTGTGCTAAACCTCAGAACAAATAGGTTCTTATTCTTTTCAATTTCTATACCCGGTCCGGTCATTATGGCCCAGGCCGGCAGAATTTCATAGCCTATAACTGCACCCATAATGATAGCGATTTCCCGGCTGATCTCTTCCTCTTTAAAATCTACTTCATATCTTCCTAATTCAACATCAAATACGCCGCCCAAAATCCATTTTTCATTCAATTTATAAAAATAATCAAGGCCGATGGTAGGGACAAAAATCGCTTTTTCCGTTTCTCCTTCCTTAGTGGCCTCTGGGATATGGGTATAACTGAACACAAACGCCAGGGAGTGTCTTTTAGCTATTTCATCCTCGGCCGTGTCCTGTGCGAACAAAGGAATTATATTAAGAAAGAACATAAAGGATACAATGGTGATACTTTTCATTTGAAATTATATTTTGAATGCTAACTTAAAGATTTTTAATGCGGGTTCACAAGTAGTTAGAGCCTTTTGAAAAAAAAATAACTTATTTAATACATTGACCATAAATATGACATAAATAACAGCTTATTGAATACCTATTTTATCAGCAAATTTATTATAAGCCCTGTCTATAAAAGGAGGGGTGTTTAAACGATATCCAAAGTATATAAGCCCGTATATTTTATTATTCTTCACTACATTAAACCTACCTTCGTTGTATCCGTTGACATCAAAAGTAAAGCCAGTTCCAAATACTATTTTCCTCGAAGCATAACCTATTTGCATCCCGCCTTCCAAAGCAGTTGTAAAATCGGTGCTATTTTCGTGTGTAGTAATATCATTAACTGTAAGTTTCAATTTTGAAAAACGTACTCCCAAAGAAGGAGCTAGATTGGTGGCTATAAACCAATTTTCATGCATAACAACCGTGTAATAATATGCAAGGGAAAGTCTGACAGGAAAAATCTCTTCCTTACTTTTATCATCATCCAACTCATAGGAAAAAGTATCATAGCTGTAGAAGACGGTTGGGATAAAACTACCTGCACTTTTTTTTTGCCATTCTGTGTTATAAAGCACATTTCTAAACGAAAAATTAGGATTGAAGACATAGGAGGTAGACATACCATAGATCCGACTCGTTAAATTTGATAACTGAATATATGGATCGATACCTTCTTCCCAGCCCGGTACAAAGTCTCTTGTGTTTTCAACGTAATACCCTTTAATTGAACTTATCTGAAACCCCTGTACCCATTGCCCTAATGCGGCCCGAAACCGGAAATCGCTGAAAGAAGATTCTCCTTTAAGATCATCCTCATTATTACCAGGGAAGAAGGTAGGTGAGAAACCAATACTCAGCCCAAGGAATTGATAGTCCAGCGATAGAAACAATCGATAATTATTATTCGGTGCTATTCTGAGGTTGGTACCGTCGAAATTATTCCTCAGAGAATAGGTATCTGTTTGGGTATCTACATTCAGCTTTACTACAAATTTGTCAGCGTATGATACAATGAACGTTGAATCTTTTGCTTTTTCTTTTTGCCCCATTGCCACGAAACAGCATAAGAGTATCAAGAGCGAAGAACCTGATCTAATCATAGCATATAAATAATGACATTGCCCGTGAATCTTCAGTTATTGGGAATTTGAAAATTAAAAGTTTCTTTCAAACAGAAAAAAAAGATTTTATAATCACATTCAATCTGTAGCCTTTTTAAAATCTTTTGAGGCTTTTTTATCTAACCAGCGATAGAGATATGTTACACCAAACACATCAAAATCGGCACCCTGCTTAAAACGTATTCCGGATCCTACCGTAAACTGCAATGAATGCTTTTTATTCAGGGGAAGCGCATAATTGAGCCCTAATCTCAGTTGGGATATAATAGCATCCCGCCTTACATCATTTATAAACGTCTCTGCCCCATACCCATAACCTACGGCAAAGGCCAGCCACATCCCTTTTTTATTCAAAGTCCTTATAATATCTGCCTTAAACACCCATAAAGCAGACTGTGACAGTTTGCTATCTCCAAGAAACTGCTTATTATCACTAAATAACCAAACCCCTACATACCCTTCAAGAACCCATTTTTGAAAACTGTATGATGCGCCATATGTAGCTCTAAGGCTCCATCGATTGGAACCCAGGTTTGGAAGCTGTTCCGGTTTATAATTACCGGTTGGAATTATGAGCTGCAAGCCAAGGCCTGTTACGGTTTTCTGTGTATAATTCAAATAATCTGAAGCATTCAAAGAGGGCGCTCCGGTTAAATTGATATAAGCTCTTAAGCGCAGATCTCCGAAGCCGGTATAAGCATCGGTGAAACTTTCATCTTCAAAAACACCTTCAAAGTCACCCCCGGCAAAGGGTAAAATGATGTCTACTTTACCCGATAATCCAAAGAAATTAACTGATCTTACATAGCCAAGAATAATAGAATTGATTCGGCCTTTAAAATCTTCCAGAGGTAAAGAAGGATCTACCAGGGTATTCCCTGCAGCATAGGCATAACTAACCGCAAAAAAATTCAACCCCCTGGGCAGATTGGTCAGAGCCCTGGGTTCAAGCTGCTGGGAATGGGTTTGAAGGGGGAAGAGCAGGCCTTGAAATAGGATAAAAATTAATATTGCCAACCGCTTTTTCATTTCTAAATCTCCGTTTTGTTTTTTGACAGTACATTGCAAGCGAATTCTTATCACTACAAATGGCGCCACCTCATAAGAAAGTATTCAATTAGTCCTATTCCATCGCTTTTTCTTTGGTCAACGATATGGCTATGGCCTCAGCATAAGTAAGGATTACCACCTGGCCAATATGTAATTTTTGTATCAGCGCTTCATCTTCCATTTCAATGGTCATATAATTCCCTCTGGGGCCCCTAACGGTGGCCAACATATTAGGCCGGTTTAGTATTTCTACAGTAACAACCGCCTTTACTACGGCTCCTACCACCGCGGCGGGGTCCATTCCCTCCGGTGCTTTACCTCCTTCAGCCAGTACCATTAATGGCTCTGCAAGTTCTTCCTTGGTTGGTTTACGGAACTCTGCCTTCATATAGGTATAGTATTCAAAGGTAATTACATCGCCCACAGCAATTTCATCGAACCTTTCCACGGCATCACCGGCTGTAAGGGTAACCAGTTCCCCATCCGGTCCTTTGAGCGTAATTTCACGTGTTTCTTTTTTGATTTCAGTGACAGTGCCCTCGGTAGCTGCCAGGTTCCATTTTTCCTTAGGCGGCTGATTATTATCCATATCCTGGCCGTAAACAGAATGAGAAAGAAATGCAAACAAGAATAAATTGAGTGTAAAAATTGTAAGTGATTTCATAATTCTTTAATTAAAATTAAATGTCTTTAGTTGGATAAAATATCATTCACCATAAACTGGCAACTTTTGATACCGTTAAAATTAGGATATTTCACGGATTGACGCCATAAATTCACTTGAAATATTAGCTTTCCCAAATTAGGGAAACACATAGGATTTTAGACCAAACATTTACATCAAAAAAGCAGGCACACCGTTGTAGGCGCATCAATCTGATGTACAACTTTGAGCTGCCCGGTATCCTGGTCCCTTTTAAAGGAGACAATATTGTTCGTAGTCTGATTGGCAACCAATAGAAAATTCTCATCCGGAGAGAGCGTAAAATTCCGGGGATTTTGGCCCTGAACATCCTGATGGCCCAAGGCTTTGAGCTGACCGTTTTTTTGATCTACCGAGAAAATGGCAATGCTGTTGTGTCCGCGATTGGAAGCGTAAACGAACCTGCCATCAGTAGAAATATGAATGTCTGCACAGGTGTTCGGATCAGCAAAGTCATCGGGGACAGCAGATTTTGTTTGTTCGATACCGTAATTGTTGGATTCTGAATCACGTTTTACAAGGGAAATAGAAGATGTTAATTCATTAACGACATAGATCCAAGGCTGCTCGGGATGGATAACCATATGCCGGGGCCCAGCTCCTTCCTCCATGGTAAATGTGGCGGGCTCATTGGGAACAAAAAGATTTTTTTCCTCATCAATTTTGGAAAACCATAACTGGTTTGTACCCAAATCCACGGCAATTAATCCGCCTTCCGGGCTAAACCAGCCGGAGTGTGCATGCGGACCTTCCCGCCGCTTTGTAGACCCACTACCCTGGTGTTGTTGCACATCTAGTAATTCTGTCAGCTGGCCATCTTTACTCTTTTCCAGGAAGGATGGATATTCTGCCGTCGCCATCAAACCTCATGGTAGTATTGCAGCGTCTTCCAATAATGCATATTTATAGATTCCCTCACTTTCGCCTTCGA
The DNA here is from genome assembly GCA_024639765.1 of Eudoraea sp. Taxonomy (GTDB): domain Bacteria; phylum Bacteroidota; class Bacteroidia; order Flavobacteriales; family Flavobacteriaceae; genus Muriicola. Next base: position 1,937 of record JAHEHU010000114.1, on the reverse strand, counting down.
TACAGGTGCCCACAAAGAATGGTGTTTATTTTGGTGTATTCACGGGAGATTCTTTGCAATTTGAAGTTAAAAATATGGCGAGAAGGATGAAAATGAAGGTACGAACCATTTTCAATAATTCTTTATATTCAAAATGCAAGAATACTTTACCACTAAAAACAGCTTAGGATTATTTAAGCGATAAATTTCTACTGTATTTTGATGGCTGACTGATTAGGTTATAGAATCATGTGTTCAACTTTTCAATGAAAATATACTAATTAAATACGGCAAACAACCTCATGAGAATAGAAGAAATTGCTGCTTAAATATATGAAACAGTTCTACTCCGGATACTCTACTCTTAAATGGTAAATATTGGTGAGTTTTTGCTTTAGCACCTTCTTTATCGACTGAATCTCTTTAAAAGTAATATTCGCATTGAGGAACTGATGAGCGTTCATCTGTCCGCTTACAATCTTTTCAACAAATTCATCGATGATATTATAGGTGGGATTATTGAGGCTTTTGGAAGCGGCTTCTACGGCATCAGACATCATCAGTATAGCGGTTTCTTTTGAAAATGGGATAGGACCAGGGTAGCGATAGTCAGACTCTTTAATATCTCCGCCAATATCCTGTTGTTTTTTGTAGAAATAGTAGACATAGGTGGTACCATGGTGGGTACGTATAAAATCGATCACACGGTCAGGTAACCTGTTCTGACGGGCGATCTCTATCCCTTCGATCACATGGTCGATAATGATACCGGCACTTTCCCTTGGCTGCAGGTCATCGTGGGGGTTGATATTGGTTACCTGATTCTCGGTAAAGTATGCGGGTTTGTTCATTTTTCCAATATCATGGTACAGGGCCCCTACCCTCACCAGCATGGCATTGGCCCCGATCTCGTTCGCTGCGGCTTCAGCCAGATTGGCCACTTGCATGCTATGGTGAAACGTCCCCGGCGCTTTGTTGGCCAATTCTTTCAAGAGACGGGAATTCGTATCCGATAATTCGAGCAGTGAAACATCGGAAACAAGTCCGAAGATCTTTTCATAGACATAGATCAAAGGTTGCGCAAATAAGGTAATCATACCATTGAGAAGGAAAAAACCAAAAGTATATAGGCTGATCTGGTCTAAAGTACCCTCCTGGATCACATAAAACGCAAAGTACCCCACCATATAGATCAGGGTAATCTGCCCGACCGAAATAAAGAGGTTTGCTCTTTTATAGAGCTCAGATACGGTGAGAATAGTGACGATACCCGCGATGATCTGCAAGAATATATATTCAAAGCTATTGGGCACTACGAAGCCAAGGATCAGCACGGTCAGCACATGGACGAACAATCCAAGGCGGGCATCGAAAAAAGTTTTTAGAATAAGAGGCAGAATACAGAGCGGCACTACAAATACAAAGGCTTCATTATACTTCACCACAAGGGTGGTTATAAATACCATCAATAGAATATTGAAGAAGATGAAGGTCACCTTGACATTATTCCTAAAAACTTCTGGCCTGTATTTTTTCAAAAACAACATCAGCATCATCAATACCAAAGCTACCAGGATGGTGTAGCCCGAGAGTATAAAGAGAAAGTTGTTCTCCGCCCATAATTCCGACTCATACTCCGCTTTTAAGGAATTCAATATTTTCAGGTTCTCGGCCTCCACTACCTCGCCCTTGGCTACGATCAGTTTACCCTCATCTACACTACCCCTTGTCATCGAGATTTTAGAGAACTCTTCAACAAGGGCTTTCCTGGAGAGTTCATCATCGTATCGAACATTAGGTCTGAGAATATCAGAAAACAATTTTCGGAACTGGTTTTCATAGCGCGTAAGGGACTGCTCTGCTAAAAGTGAAGACAACCTTTCTATCGCATCTACAATAGCAGGTAATTCTGAACTTTCGAGGAGCATCGCCTCATTGTTCTTCACCAAATAAAGCTG
>JAHEHU010000113.1 GCA_024639765.1 Eudoraea sp. | reverse complement strand
CTGTCCTGCTCATCACGTCGCCTTTCTTTTGGTAGGTTTCTTGTTTTACCATGCCCACCCCCTCTGCTAACCAAAGACGGGAAGGAAAGGTTTTGTTCATCCCCATAGCCTGTGTTTGGTTGTCACTATAGATAACATAGCAGTCGAATGTTCCGGCTGAGGTAGTTATAGATTCTCTTTTCTCTACTTTTCTGTTAAGGATGTTTACTACTGTTTTCATTTTCATTGCCCCCATATTCATGGTCATGGTCACATTGGCATCAGGTAAGGTTTCACCTACGGCCAAGTTGTTGGGGATCTCAATATCGGTACCTGTGATCTCCATTTCCATATCCTCCATCTGATCTATCATGTTTTCCGGCAATAAGGATTCGTAGTCTATAGATACTTTATTGTCACTACAACTAAAGCTATAATTTGTAGTGTAAATTTCCTTGCCTTTCTCATCACTCAGTGCAATAGACATGGTAGCCTGGGTAGTTTCCCCCTCTGCTGCAACTTCCGTAACCTTATAATCGGCAATGCCTTCGGTCTTGCCTTTTTTATTATAGGTGGTATATTGAAATGTGGCACCTTCTTCCATAGGATAGTATTTACTGCAGCTTTGGCCTAAAACTCCAGCTGTGAAAAATACTATCATACTAAAACTGACTATTATTTTTTTCATATTTCTAAACTTTTTAGAATGATTGTAATACGGGGTGTTACGACTCTTAAAAATAGTAAAAAAGTAGCGCTATAAAAAGGACGGACCATTAATTGTTTGTGATTAAAACACAATTCAATTAATCGTATATACGATCAGCGAACTCTCCTCAAATTTCCCGACGATCTCAATACTGCGGTCATTATTAATATCCGTAAGGTCTATGGAAGAACTGGAATACACAGGGAAGCCGGGGAAGAGGATGGCATTGCTATCAAAGACATAGGCCCGTTGGGTCTGTATATCAGTAACACTTACATAGATCTTGTCATAGATGTAGAAGATCCGTGGCCTGGTATAGACCCCAAGGTCTAAAGATGCTTTATTGCCTTTTATACTTAGTTCATTATCATTCATAAGGCTTAGCGATTTGCTGGTTGCCTCCATGCCGTGGTCTTCATTGAGATTAAACCTTGTATTAGTTATTTTTCCCCTTGTATCCACAGCGAATAGGGTTCCGGTCTTATCAGTTACTATAAATCTGTTATTGTTGAGGTACACCTCGTTCTCAGAAAATTGGATCTTTTCCGTCACTGAAACCCTCGTACTTCCTGTCCTGTTCAGGATCTTAAGGGTGCCATCTGCCAACATAAAGACCACATAATCCCTTGTTCCAATACGGAAGTGCTTAGGCGGAAATAAAATGGCACTTTCAGCTTTTGTGTACTTAAAGCCTTTTACGATCTCTCCTTTGCCATTGAACATTTTAATATCAGTGCCCTGCGTTACCACGAAACGGTAATTCCGGTTGTTTTCGTAATCAAAGACTGCCAGTGGATTTAAGGCAGCACCGGAAAACGATTTATTGAAGGGTAATACCTCGTTTCCATTCCTGTCGAGTACTAAAAATTGATTGTTGGTGGTAAAGGCAAGCTGCAGCCGGCCATTTTTATATAGGTCTATTTGTTCAATTCTACCTTGTACACGTCCCTTCAGTGCTTTTTTCCATAAAATTTTCCCCGCTGTTGAAATGAGGTAGAGGTTGTTCTCAACATCCTGTACCACTATCTCTTTTTTATTGTTCCTGTGATCTGTTACAAATTGGGGCCTGTTGGCCAGGGGGGCATCTAGTTGTACCGTAAATAGGGGGGACACTGTGTTTCTTTTCCGAACCCTCGATTTTCGCTTTACAAAGGCATTGAGATGGTAGAAGCTGCGATCTGCGACTACCTGTAATGCCATAACGTGGTCCGGAAATTTTGCTAGCTGATATTCCTGAACCAACATTCTGGGAAGGTATTCGCTTAGCACTGGTTCTAGTTTTTTGTTATTGCCAATAAGAAGGAGGCTTGAGGCCTCCGCAAGGTCGCTTTTGGCACTGCCGTAGGCAGAGGAGTTGTCAAAGGTTCTTTCGCTATTGATATTCCGCAGTATCTCCTCCAGAAAACGCTTAGAACCACTAAATATAAATGCATTATCCAGGATGGTATAATGAGTGATCTTAAAATCCTTTATGAAGGAAGGAAAGGCCTCTTCTAACAGGGGAAGTTTATTTACAATCCCAACTTCTTTTCCCTGATATTCATATACAGCGGTGCGATTTTCGGCCAGGAATTCTGAAAGCTCGGTTCCACCATAGGTATTTAATAAGATAGCTTTGTTCTTGTCTTTATATACCACGCCAATTTCTTCAACAGTTTGGAAGCGTGTATCCGAGATGTTTGTAGTTGGGAAGTGTTCCTTTTGATTGGATGCAAAAACCGAATAGTCAGAAAAGGAAATGGACAGAAGACCGTCTGCGTCCTCGGGGGCCAGGGCAGCCAGACTATTGATCACTGGCTTGGTATTCGCAAACAACGATAAGAATGCTTGAGAACTGTCCTGTACTATCCCAACGCCGTTCCATTGTAAAAGGCTTTGCGTAGCGCTGAGGTCCAGGGCCACCCAGTTGGCAAGATCGGACCATTGGGAGGTGTCCGTGGTATCTGTTTTACGTTGGGTGATAGAATCTACCTTCCTGCTATTGATAAATAAGGAAGCAGATTTCCCGGAAACAGTGGTCTTAAAAAGGGCTTCCAGCTCCTTATCAGGTTTATTCTCCGGGATATTGAGTATGGTACTTGCCAGGAGAGAAGAGTCAGAACTGACATACTGCAGGTTCCCAAAAGGAGCAGCATAGAATCTTTTTTTATCCCTGAAATAGGTATTTATAGAAATTCCCTGAACGGAAATGGATTGCTGCTGTAATGGCAGAAGGCTGTCCTGTGCAATGCTGAACTCTGAAGAAGGGGTAATGTAGACATACTGAAGACTATCATTCAAAGTTGGTATCAGAACCAGCAGCCCCTCCCCCTCCGATTCCAGATCATCTAATGCTTTTAACCCGTGAAACAGTCCGCTGTTCTTTTCTGATGTTAACAGGGGCTGTACAAAATCATTGTTTTTCAGCTCCCTTTTCAAGGTTGCTAAATTGGTAACTTTCACAACAATGGTTGCGTTTTCGGGGATAGCATCCTGCAGAGACAAGACAGATTTCTCAGAGGGATTGCAAGAAAATAGTAAGATTGCGGTGAAGACAACCGCAAGGAAACATTTCATTCAACGATTTTGAAACAAATTTATAATTTTAAAATTCAAGTGACACCTGCTCACTTTTAATTTTAAATGATTTTCGATGGTATTTAGTAAGGCCATATTTTTTTATGGCCATTCGGTGTTCCAGCGTAGGGTACCCTTTATTTTGCTTCCAATTGTACATAGGATACTCATTGTGGATGGCCTCCATATAGGAATCGCGCATGGTCTTGGCCAGGATAGACGCCGCTGCAATGCTCATGAAAATTCCGTCTCCTTTAATGATACATTCATGGGAGATGGATTTATACGGCTTAAATTGGTTGCCATCAACCAGGATATGACGGGGCACTATTGTTAATTGCTCTAAAGCCCTGTGCATCCCAAAAATAGAAGCGTTCAGGATATTCATGGTATCTATGGTTTCCGGATCCACATGGGCTATTCCAAAACTTAATGCTTCCAACTCAATTTCTTTTCTGAGCATGCTGCGTTTTCCGGCGGTTAATTTCTTGGAGTCATTTAGAAAACCATTTTCGTATTCTGGTGGGAGAATTACGGCTGCGGCGGTCACCGGACCCGCAAGGCACCCCCTGCCTGCTTCATCTGTGCCGGCTTCCAATAAAAATCGATAGAATTTCTTTAACATAACTGGCTACATCTTTCAAATTCCTAAAATTGAATGAAAGAATTAAATCATAATTGTTAAATATATTGAGAAAAAATAGGCATAATCTATTAAAAACTACATTATTCGTAAATAATGGCCATATTTTAACAAGCCTTAACGTGGCATTCACTTCTCATTTGGATAATTAACTGAAATGTATCACTTTTGCAGCTGGCTAATTCAAAAATCTAATTAAATGAAATCAAAGTTAACATGGATGTTGACACCATTATTGGTGCTCTGCATGAGTTTTTCCTTCGCACAGGAAAAGACGATTTCAGGTGTTGTGACGGACCAGAATGGTCTGCCTTTACCTGGTGTTGCCGTTTTAGTTGAAGGAACTTCAACCGGTACACAAACTGATTTTGACGGGAACTATACAATTTCTGCTCGCGTAGGGCAGATATTGCGCTATAGCTACCTGGGTCAAAAAACAGTAACAAGAACAGTTGGTGCTGCAAGCACTATGAATGTTCAAATGGAGGACGACGCTGAAGCACTGCAGGAAGTTGTAGTACAGGGGTATCGAAACTCTACCAAGGAAAAATCTAGTATTGCATCGGTAACGATCACTGCAGAGGAGTCCATTCAGAACAGACCTAACGCGAGTTTTGTACAGACGCTTTCCGGACAGGTAGCAGGTTTGAACATTACCACTTCAACAGGACAGCCTGGAGCTGCTTCTAATGTGAACCTTAGGGGGGTAACCTCTATCAACGGTAACACGCAACCACTCTATATTATTGATGGGGCACCTGTAGATGAAACTAATTTCAGGAGTTTAAACCCTCAAGACATTGCATCAGTATCCGTTTTAAAGGATGCCGGGGCAACCGCCATTTATGGTAACAGGGGTGCAAACGGGGTAATCGTGATCAAAACACGTCAGGGTAATTACAATTCTGGTCTTCAGGTGAATTACACCGGGATCATGAGTTTTAGTACCTTACAGGATAACGATTACAACCTAATGGATTCTCAGCAGCAATTAACCCTTGAAAATGATAGAGGCGCAGGCCGAGGTGCAACCTTAACCGATGCAGAGATCGCTGCAGCACCGACTTTTGATTGGGCTGATTTCTTCTTCGATACAGGATTAACTCAGAATCATACGGTAACCCTTACATCAGGAGGTGAGAACTCTTCTCAATTTACCTCATTCGGGTATTTCGATCAGGAAGGTATCCTTCAGGATTCCGGATTAAAGAGATTCAGTATCCGTAATAACACTACAGGAAAATCTGCAAACGAGCGTTTTACCTATAGTACAAACTTTACAACAAACTACTCTACTTCCAATGAACCTAACTCTATTGGATCTGGAGCTATTAACAGGAACTATATCTTGGGTGCATATCAATCAGTTCCTTATATAACACCAGATGATTACACCAATGGGGCTGATCTTCTTTCACCACTGGTTTTCTCTAACACTCCTTTATTTTTGTTAGACAGGTTATTAACCTACACCAGAAAAGATGAGGAAGTTAAATTAGTAGGTAGTTTTACTGCAGGATATGATATAACAGATAATTTATCTGCCAATGTTACGATGAGTGCAGATTACCAAAGTACTTTTTTAACAAGGGCTGAAGCACCAGATTCCTTTAATGCTTTATTATTTGGTGGAGGGGCTAACCCAACATCAGGTTTTCAGCAACAAAACTCAATCAGGCAATTTACCTACAACCAGGTAACCTCCCTTAACTATAATAATACCTGGGGGAAACATACTTTAGATGTAGGAGCCTATTCAGAATACTTCAAAGCGCATTTAAGAACCTTCGGTTACTTTGCTGAAGGGTTAGATCCTAAAACCTTCTTCCCAGGAGATGGGGCAGGTTTTGTGGATGACAACTCGGCAAATGACTTCTTTGTAGATCAGGCTAATGCAACGATTCGTAATGCAGGTCTTTTCTCCATCTTTAGTCAGGCTGATTACGATTATGACGGACGTTACGGTATTACAGGAACCATCAGACGAGATGCTTCCTATCGTTTTGCCGGAAGTAACAGATATGCGAATTTCTACTCTGTAGCAGGTCGATGGAATATTGATAACGAGGCCTTTATGGAGAACTCTATCTTCGATGTGTTAAAATTGAGGGGATCTTACGGTACCTCTGGTAACCAAAGGATTTCAGGAGGTACGTATTTTACTGCTCCAGATTTAACCCAGAATTTCTTTGCAACGGGTACTGGTTACGCAGGTTTTAACTCGATCTTTCTTTCACAGATCGCGAATACTACCCTGAGATGGGAAACAGTTACACAAGCCAACGTAGGTCTTGATTTTGAATTATTCCAGAACAGATTACGTGGTAGTGTAGATGGATATGTAAAAGAGACCTCGGATCTATTCCAAAGTACACCTGTTTCTGCTGTAAACGCTACAACTGCTTTGGCTGCCAATACTGGTACGCTAACCAATACAGGGGTAGACCTTACCATTAACTATAACATCTTAAATGGTGGTGATGATGGTGTTAATTTGGTTCTGAATTTTGTAGGAAACTACAATAAGCAAGAGCTTGGTGACCTTCCTAGTGAAGATGGCGAACTGATCGGAACCGGAAGAAATGGTGGAAAGCTATTTGAGTATTTCACTATTCCTTATGCAGGAGTAAACCCTGCCAATGGTAACTTGCTCTTCTTTGATACTGATGGAAATGTTACGGAAAACCCGGATGCAGATACTGACAGACAGTGGTTAGACAAAAACATCTTCCCAGATTTCAACGGTAGTTTCGGTTTCAATTTTGACTATAGAGGTTTCTTCGTTCAAACACAGTTCAACTATACTGTTGGGGTAGATCGTTTCGACTTTGACCTTTCTGGCTTCCAGAATCCGGACAACATCGGGCAGTTCAGATCTTCCAGAGACCTTCTAAGGGCTTGGACCCCGGATAACAGGATCACCGATATCCCTTCTTATGATGCCTTTAACAGAGCGTCATTTGCTTCAGACCGTTATATAACGGATGCGGATTATATCAGATTGCGATTTGCTTCCATCGGGTATAACTTCCCAGCTAAATTGTTAGAAGGAACCGGTTTCACCAGGTTAAGAGTCTTTGGAAATGCGGAGAACTTATTCACCATTACAAAATGGAGAGGGTTCGATGCTGAAGCGCTAAGTAATACTTCGCGTTTGTATCCGACTCCTAAGACACTATCAGTTGGATTTGAATTTGGATTTTAAATAAAAACAGCAATGAAAAATTACAAAAAAATATTTTACTTTTTGGGATTGGCTGCGATGCTTACAGCATGTAATGATGCTATAGACATTGCCCAACCCGGACGACTAGATGCCGATGCAGCATTTGAAAATGTATCGGATCTTCAAGCAGGACTCTTCGGAGTATATGACAATTATGATTTGTCGGGTGAGATCGCTTTCAGCTCTATCTTCACAGATGAGTTGTCGATCGGGTTCGATAATGGTGGACAGGGATTAGCAGACTATGGCTTTGTTTTAAATGCAGGTAGTGTTGCCCCGGCACAGTTTTGGGTTGGTGCGTATGCTGCTATCAATTCAACGAACAGGATCAT
>JAHEHU010000112.1 GCA_024639765.1 Eudoraea sp. | reverse complement strand
GTCTGCTTTCTTTGTCGTAATCTACTTTAGATTTCGTAGTATTTTTAGTTTTACGATAGACGGTTTTCATCGGTGCCTTTTTCTCATTGGGTTTAAAGAAGGCTCCTAATGCATCTAGCAGCCTGGAAAAACCTTCACCAATATCCCTCCCTTTTGTTAATTGCCTGGCATATACATACCCTAATAAGGCTCCTCCCAAGTGAGCCAGATGCCCCCCTGAATTACTGGCCGGAATCTGAATAAGATCGATCAAAACAAAAAATGCTCCTATATACCATAATTTTACATTAAAGAAAAACACCCGGACCACCTGATTAGGGATATAGGCACAAATGAAGATAAGGACTGCCGTTACCCCTGCCGAAGCACCTATAATAGCCGTATTAGAGCCCATGAAAACGGGGAAGACATTATAGCTAAGAACAAACAAAAGACCACCCAGAATAACACCTAAAAAATATACGTTGATCAGTTTCCGGGCGGAAAATAAGTTCAGAAAGATCCTGGCGGAAAAGTACAATAACAACATGTTCCAAAACAAATGGAAAAAATCTGCATGGAAAAAGGAATAGGTAATAATAGACCAGGGCTGTGTTATAAAGGTCATTACGTTCACCGGAAGCTCAAACCACTGTGAAATGGCATTCTTGCCAAAACCAAGAAGAAAAGGCAGTACCGCATTTACAATAAAAACGGCCACGTTTATAACTATAAGCTTCTCAGCTATGCTTAGTCGGGAATATTGATATCGAAGTCCTCCAGTACTCATTTAGTTCCACCTGTTTTTGTTGAACTGTGTCTTTTTCCAATACCACATCATAATAAATCCAAATAGGGCACCCCCTACATGGGCAAAATGGGCTATGCCCTGTCCAAATATAGAGTATCCTGTAACACCAGAAAATAAGTCGAGTCCTATCAGTACCGGAATAAAATATTTCGCTTTTATAGGAACAGGTAGAAAAATAAGAAAAAGTTCACTATTAGGATAAGACATCCCGAACGCCACCAGAATTCCGTATATCGCCCCTGAAGCCCCTACAGCAGGCGTGGAGTATGCCATTAAGAAATTATCTATAGTGCTTTTAGATGCAAGGTTATACCAACTGGGACTAAATTTTCCCTGAGAAATTATATCCATGATCTCTGCTCTTGCCAACCCCGAATTTAAAAGTACATCCATACCCTCGTTAAAGTAGTAGTAGTTTACGGCTGTATGAATAAGGGCTGCCCCGATCCCAGCGGAAAAATAGAAGAATATAAATTTATTCTTACCCCACATTTGTTCCAAAGGCGAACCAAAGGCCCAAAGGGCGTACATATTGAAGAGGATATGCATAAATCCACCATGCATGAACATATGTGAAATAACCTGCCATAAGGCAAAATTCTCATTCTCCGGGAACCAAAGTGATAACCATTGGTACATTTGTTCCCCATAGAGGCTGGTAGCCACAAAAAAGAGTATGTTGATGATCAGAAGGTGCTTTATGGCCCCGGTGAGTCTTCCCATTTAGTTGAATTTTTTGTCAATTTCGTTTTCAGATAACGTAATAAATATTGGTTTATTAAACGGACTTATCATAGTTTCCTTACAGGCAAAAAGGTCATTTACCAGCGCTAATTGGGAAATACTGTCTAACAAATCGCCCGTTTTAACCGAGAGCGACTTACTCAACGCTTTTGCCAACATATCTGACTGTGAAAAATTGGTTGACTCGCTTTCCATGGAACATTCTGAAATAAGTTGATCTAACACACTTTCAGTTTCATTTTCTTTCACCATTGGTGGTAAGCCCTTGACAACAAGTTGATCTTTATTATCATCTCCAAAGACAAATCCCAAGGCATGTAAATGCTCTTTCATTTGATGAAGGATAGCTATTTCACCTTTGGAGAAAGGTAACGATATAGGGAACAGCAATTGCTGACTTAACGTCTCTTTTAAGGTCATGCTTCTCAAAAACCTTTCATAGAGTACACGCTGGTGCGCCCTGCTCTGATCTATGATGAGCATCCCAGACCTTATGGTGGTGACAATGTATTTTCTTCGAAGCTGAAAAGTAGTGGAATCATTGGCTTCCGGTTCATCAGAATGGGGAAACATGTTACCTGAAATAGTCTCAGATTCATAATGAACACTGCTAAAAGAATCCTCTTTACTGGCCTTAGATTCCAGGCCCAAATAAAGATTTTGCCATCCTTCAGCGGAGGCCTTCTTTTGAAATCCACCAGCTGTAGATCTGGCCGTAGCTTCCTTAAAGGGATTAAATCCGGGATTTACGGCAACACCCGGCAAATGAGCTTCTTTGTGCTGATAGGCATACGGTGTCTCCAAATTTTGGTCCTTCTCAAAGTCGAGCATAGGGGTTAAATGAAATTGTCCGAGACTGTGTTTCACAGCAGCTCTTAATATCGCATAAAGTGTATGCTCATCATCAAACTTTATTTCAGTTTTTGTTGGGTGAATATTTATATCGATTGACGTAGGGTCAACGGTCAGATATAAAAAATAACCGGGATGTGCCTCAGGTTTAATAAGTCCCTCAAAAGCCGAAAGGATAGCATGGTGGAGGTATGGACTTTTAATGAACCGATCATTGACAAAGAAAAACTGTTCTCCTCTACTTTTTTTGGCAAACGACGGCTTGCAGATGAATCCCTCTATGCTTACTACCTGTGTTTCTTCCTGAACCGGCACCAATTTCTCATCTGTCTTATGACCAAAGATCTGAACGATCCGTTTCTTTTGAGAATGGGATGACAAGTGGAATAATTCACTCCCGTTGTGAAAAAAGTTGAAGTTGATTCCCGGATGAGCTAAAGCCACCCGGTGAAACTCATCTGTAATATGCCTGAATTCTACCTGATTCGATTTCAAAAAGTTTCGTCGGGCCGGAATATTATAAAAAAGGTTTTTAACTGATATAGACGTCCCTTTGGGTGTTACAACAAATTCCTGTGAAACCACGGTACTCCCTTCAATTTTCAGATGAGTGCCTACCTCCTCATCCTCGGGCTTTGTGTGCATCTCTACATGGGCAATTGCTGCTATGGAGGCAAGCGCCTCTCCTCTGAAACCCTTGGTATGTAACTTAAAGAGGTCTTCTGCGCTTCTTATCTTGGAGGTTGCATGCCGCTCAAAACTAAGTCGGGCATCTGTAGAACTCATCCCTATACCATCATCCACTACCTGGATCAGCGTTTTTCCCCCATCCTTTACAATAAGTTGAATGGTAGTTGCTCCGGCATCAACAGCATTTTCCAACAACTCCTTTACCACCGAAGCTGGTCGCTGAACCACCTCTCCGGCCGCAATTTGATTGGCCACATGATCTGGCAATAATTGTATGATATCTGCCATTAGTTGTTCAGGAATATGGATAGATCAAAATCAATAATGTAGAGAAAAATAAAGATAAGAACAGCAATAATAATGAGCATCCGTAATTTATAATACTGATCTCCTCCTCTTCGGAGATCGGACATAGCGTGATTTAATTTAGATTTGAGGCCTTTGGGAGTTTCAACCGTTGAGCGAAACTTGTCTAATTTTCGTTGAATTTTAAAAGGATTTCCTTCCCCTTTATCATCAAAATATCGCGGCGTGTAATTGTATTTTTTATTCTTGCGCAGTTTCGTAAATCGTCCCATAATGCTGAACGGCAAAGGTACTTAAATATAAAAAAAGTGTAGAAGGATGGCTCCCAAAATTTGTTAACACCATGAGGAAAAATTCTCTGTTGACGCCTATATGTTAAAGAAGAGGTCTGAGGGGGTGGTAATTAGCAAACGATGTTCCACCCTCATTAAGATCCCAGTACAGCCATTTTAATGGCAGCGATAGCAGCTTCTGCTCCCTTATTACCGTGCCTGCCCCCGCTCCTATCTTTAGCTTGTTGTAAGTTGTTATCCGTTAGTACGCAAAAGATGACCGGCGTGGTAAAATGAAGGTTGAGATCTTTGATCCCTTGTGCAGTGGCACTGCACACAAAATCGAAGTGTTGTGTTTCTCCACGAATAACACTACCAATAGCGATGATCGCATCGGGCTTTGCCTCCTGAATCATCTTTTTACAACCAAAAGTAAGTTCGAAACTGCCAGGGACATCCCAGCGGAGGATATTCATCTCCTTAACCCCACAATCGATCAAAGCGCTTTGAGCTCCCGTAAAAAGTCCTTCAGTAATTTCTGTATTCCACTCAGATACTACCAGGCCTATCTTTAGGTGATCGGCTTTTGGAAGACCGTCCTTATCATAGTGCGATAAATTTCGGTTTGCAGTAGCCATTTTTATTGGGTTTGAGCCATCCCTATGAAGACATCTATCGTTTTTGCTTCCTCGGAATTTGGAAATTCATCCTTGATCCGTTGAAAATACCCTAATGCTTTCTCTTTTGTTCCCAGCTCTAAAGCTGCGATCCCTGCTTTGTATAAATACCTGGGTGTGGTAAGTTCATTCTCATCTTGTGAAAAGGCTTTCTCATAATAGGAGAGCGCATCTTCTGTTTGTCCAAGTTGCAGAAAAGAATCTCCAATTCCTCCAAGGGCCAGTGAAGCCGTGATCTCTTCATCCCCAGATACTTTTTCTAAATATTCAATGGCCTTATCATATTGCTTTAACTCCTTATATGCCATGCCTGCTGAATAGGTCGCAACGTTAGCAGACGGTGTTCCAGCATACTCCTCTATGATATCCAAATACCCGTACTTTCCTTCTGCACCGTTAAGGGACAACAGAAAAAGTGAATCCTTCTCTGCCGTATTTTGTAAGGCTTCGTTAAAATATTGGTTGGGGTATAACATCTCATTGGCAGCACTGGCATTTCTGGGTTCTTGTACGAATTGATAGTACCCCAAATATCCTAAAACGGCCACGGCAATCACCCCAATTACACCAAGAATATAATTCTGATTACGGGCCACCCATTGCTCCGAACGGGAAGCACTTTCATCTAAGGTGCTGAAAACTTCAGCTGTTGTACTGCCCTGTTCTGCCAGAGTTCTTTCCTCTTCCTTATTTTTAGGCTTGTAACCTCGCTTTTTATAAGTTGCCATAGTTCCTTCAATTGATCGCGCAAAAATAAAGTTTTATTCCAAAACCGAAGGGTATTTATTTGTTATTTTTGGATATTTACGGCCCCATTATTCAATTTCAACATCCCTTTTAATGTTTCTTCAAAATATTTCTCTTCTCAATTACAAGAATTTTAGCGAGGTGAACTTTGAGTTCGATGCTAAAATAAATTGCTTTGTTGGAAATAATGGAAAAGGTAAGACCAATATGCTAGATGCCATTTATCATCTGTCTTTTGGAAAGAGTTACTTTAACCCTGTTGCCTCCCAGAATATTAAACACGGGACCGACTTTTTTGTGATCGAGGGAAATTTTATGCTGAACGGTCGCGAAGAAAAGATCGTTTGCTCTTTAAAACGCAATGTTAAAAAAGTAATTCGGAGAAATGGGAAAACCTACGACAGGTTATCCGATCATATCGGACTCCTCCCCCTGGTGATCATTTCACCTGCAGACAGGGATCTTATCATTGAAGGAAGTGATACCCGTAGGAAGTTCATGGATGGGGTCATCTCTCAATCAGATACCGAGTATCTGCAGACGTTGATGAATTACCAAAAGGTTTTGACACAACGAAATGCCTTGCTAAAGTATTTTGCTGCCAACCACACTTTCGATCCCGGAACTTTAACCATTTATAACGAACAATTGCATACCTACGGCCAGGTGATCTATGAAAAAAGAGCTTCATTTATTGAGAAATTTGTTCCTATTTTCAGAGAACAATACCGACTTATATCCGGGGATAGTGAAGAAGTGAATCTGGTCTACAACTCACGTTTGCACGAAGCTGATCTAAGCTCCCTTTTAACCTCAAATATTGATCGGGATCGGGCGCTACAGTATACCAGTGTTGGAATTCACAAGGATGACCTCGATTTTGAGATCGGTACCTATCCAATTAAAAAATTTGGGAGTCAGGGCCAGCAAAAATCGTATTTGATAGCTTTGAAATTTGCACAATTTCATTTTCTGAAAGCGTTGGTAAAAACCACTCCCATTTTATTATTGGATGATATTTTTGACAAGCTCGATGAGAATAGGGTCGCGCACATCATTACTTTGGTAGAGGATGAAAATTTTGGACAGATCTTTATAAGCGACACTCATGCGGAACGAACTGAAAAGATCATTAAAGAAATACACCAAACCTATAAGATATTCCCCCTGTAATATGAGACAACTATATATAATTTTGGGCTGCTTACTTATATGTTCATGTGGCGATCGGGTAAGCAGGGAAGACATAACTTTCCTCGCCGGATATTGGGAGATCAAACAGGTTAAATTTCCAAATGGGGATACCAAGACCTATGATATGAATGCTACCATTGATTATATTGACATAACAGGCACCAAAGGGTACCGTAAAAAGGTTCAACCACTTATTGATGGAAGTTTTGAGACCTCAGACGATGCCGAATACTTCTCCATAATAGAAAGAGACGGATCTTTTATAGTTGTGTATGAGAGTAGCATGGATGTCTGGGAAGAGGAGATCAGAAGTATCAAGGAAACAGAACTCCGGCTCGTGAATGAAGACCAAATTACCTATATTTATGAACGTTTTCAACCCATAACACTAGAATAATTTTGGTTCGTAAAAAGAACAATGTATCGCTTGGAGAGGCCTTGAAAGAATTTATTTCTACCAATAAATTGCAAAAGGGTATAGATAAAGTGCTTGTAAAGGAAGCATGGGTTTCCTTGATGGGAAATGGCGTGAATAATTATACAACGGCCATTGATCTGCGAAACAGCACGCTTTTTGTCTCCCTCTCCTCTTCAGTACTAAGGGAAGAATTAAGTCATGGGAAATCTAAAATAATAGCCCTATTAAATGAAGAATTGGGTAGGGAAGTGGTCACCAAGATCGTCTTGCGGTAAGCAGTAGTTTCTGTACCCCACAAATTAAAACAGGACCCCGGTAAGGGATCCTGATTATTATTTGATCAAAATAAAATTAATAGATCTCTCTTCCTGAAAAATGGAAAGCTCCTTCAATTGCGGCATTTTCATCACTATCCGATCCATGAACGGCATTTTCGCCAATATCTTTGGCAAATAACTTGCGGATGGTCCCTTCAGCAGCTTCCGCTGGATTGGTGGCGCCAATCAATGCTCTAAAATCTTCAACGGCATTCTCTTTCTCTAAAATTGCAGATACAATGGGCCCTCTGGTCATAAAAGATACCAACTCCTCAAAGAAAGGACGTTCCTTGTGAACGGCATAAAATTCCTCTGCATCTCGCCTGCTTAATTGAGTATATTTCATGGCTATGATCTTAAAGCCTGCAGATGTGATCTTTTCTAAAATAGCTCCAATATGGCCATTTTCAACCGCATCGGGTTTGATCATGGTAAAAGTTCTCT
>JAHEHU010000111.1 GCA_024639765.1 Eudoraea sp. | reverse complement strand
TGCAAAATCCTTTGCAACAAGCCTTGGCCAAAAAAATAGGAAGTCTTTCAGACTGTGATGATTATCAGCTCTTTCTTTGTAATTCCGGAGCAGAAGCCAATGAGAATGCACTTAAACTGGCTTCTTTTCACACAGGAAAATCGAGGGTCGTCGCTTTTCATAATAGCTTTCACGGGCGCACCTCAGCTGCAGTAGCAACAACTGATAATCCTGCCATCAACGCTCCCATCAACAAGCAACAAAAGGTGACTTTTTTATCCTTTGAGGATACCCAAGCTTTAAAACGAGAATTAGAGAAAAAGGATGTCTGTGCCGTAATACTGGAGGCCATTCAAGGGGTAGGTGGTTTGGATGAGCCTTCTACCCACTTCTACCGGGAAGTTGCACAAATTTGTAAGGAACATGAGGTGGTCCTTATTGCAGATGAAGTTCAATCTGGCTTTGGAAGAAGCGGTAAATTTTTTGCCTTTCAACACCATGCTATTGAACCAGACATAATCTCCATAGCCAAAGGAATGGGAAACGGTTTTCCCGTAGGCGGTATTTTGATCCATCCAAAGATCAAAGCGTCTTACGGAATGCTGGGAACAACCTTCGGGGGCAACCATTTGGCTTGTGCCGCTACACTCGCAGTACTGGAGGTATTGGAACAAGAAAATCTTATTTCAAATGCAGAGGAACTTGGGGCCTATTTTACCCAAAAAGCTATTGAAATTCCGCAGGTTAAACGCGTTAAGGGGCGAGGTCTGATGCTGGGACTAGAATTCGATTTTGAAGTGGCAGCACTCCGAAAAAGACTCATCTATAAGCAGCATATATTCACTGGCAGCGCAAAAGACAAAAATGTCTTGCGTATTCTGCCGGCTCTTACCATAAATAAAGCTCATATAAATCATTTTTTTGATGCTCTAATCCGGGAATTGTCATGAAGCATTACATCACAGTAAACGACATAGATTCGTACAAAGAGTGGATAGATTTAGCCGGGGAATTAAAAAAGGACCCTTTAAAATTTAAAGAAATTGGCGAAGGTAAAACCATTGGTTTATTGTTCTTCAACAATAGCCTACGTACGCGTCTGAGCACACAAAAAGCAGCATATCACCTGGGCATGCACTGCATGATCATGAACTTCAGCAATGAAGGATGGGCGCTAGAATTTGAGGATGGCACCATCATGGATCAGGGCAAGGCCGAACATATACGCGAAGCCGCCGAAGTGGTCTCCCAGTACTGTGATGTTCTGGGTATACGGGCCTTTGCCTCATTGACGAATAAGGAAGAAGATGAAGCAGAGATGGTGTTGAACGGCTTTAAAAAGTATGCCACTATTCCTATCTTGAACATGGAAAGTGCAAAGGGACATCCTTTACAGGCCCTGGCAGATCTGCTCACCATTGAGGAAAATACAAGTGAGAAAAAACCAAAAGTAGTATTGTCCTGGGCCCCTCATCCCAAGGCACTTCCACATGCAGTGGCCAATTCTTTTGTAGAAATCATGAGACAAAATTCGCATATCGATTTTAGCATCACGCATCCCAAGGGATATGAACTTAGCCCTGAGGTAACCAAAGATGTCCCCATTGAATACGATCAGGATAAAGCCCTTAAGGAGGCCGACTTTGTCTATGTTAAGAATTGGAGTAGTTATAGTTCGTATGGAAAGGTTCTGAGCACAGACCCTAAATGGATGATCACAATGAAAAAATTGGGCAAAGCGCAGTTCATGCACTGCCTCCCCGTTAGGCGCAATGTTGTAGTTGAAGACGCTGTACTTAACAGCAAGCAATCATTGGTAATGGAACAAGCAAATAACAGAACCTATGCGGCTCAGGTAGCCTTGCTTAAAATATTAAAAGGATCATGAAACCTTTAGTGTCTGTTATTAAAATAGGAGGAAACATCATAGAAAATGAGAAAGAACTCGCTCGTTTTCTGAATCTTTTCACCCAACTTAAAGGACCTAAGATACTGGTTCATGGGGGTGGAAAAAAGGCAACTGCAATGGCCGAAAAAATGGGAATAAAGACCACTATGGTGCAGGGAAGGCGAATTACGGATAAGAAAAATTTAGAAGTGGCGGTGATGACCTATGGTGGGCTCGTAAATAAAACTATAGTAGCATCTCTACAGGCCCTGAAATGTAATGCCATAGGCTTAAGTGGTGCCGATGCAGGGATCATTCAAGCAGTAAAACGACCTGTTGAAGAAGTAGATTTCGGGTTTGTTGGTGATATTGTTTACGTGCATACGCAATCCCTCTTAACCTTTTTACGATCTGGCCTGGTGCCTGTTTTTTGCGCCCTATCACATGATGGCCAAGGTCAATTACTAAATACGAATGCAGATACTATCGCTTCTGAATTGGCCATTGCCCTAAGTAAAGAATATACTACTACCTTATATTACTGTTTTGAAAAACCAGGAGTGCTAGCGGATATAGGAAATGATAATTCAGTTATTCCGCATATTACTAAAGAGACCTATTTTGGTTTGTTAAAAGATCATGCCATTGCAGATGGTATGCTTCCAAAATTAGAAAATTGCTTTTATGCTTTGGACCATTCCGTCCATAAAGTGTGCGTTGGCAATATGGATATGTTACTCCCTAAATCCACAATATATACAACCCTGACCCTATGAAGCGCGATGTAACTCAATTGACAAAAAATGCCATCTCACTATTGAAGGATCTAATAGCAACACCTTCTTTTTCCTCTGAGGAAAATAATACCGCTGTCCGTATTGAAAAGTGGTTCAACACCTATGGCATATCGTATAAAAGAGATAATAACAATGTGTACGCTTTTAATAAATACTTTGACAAAGCAAAGCCCAGCCTGCTGTTGAATTCACATCATGATACTGTAAAGCCAAATTCGGCGTATACCAGGGACCCATTCTTGCCGCAAATAGAAGATGGGAAACTCTATGGTTTGGGTAGTAACGATGCAGGTGGTGCTCTGGTATGCCTGATCGCTGCATTTACCTATTTCCATGACGAGAAGAACCTATCGCACAACCTTATCATCGTAGCTTCGGCCGAAGAAGAAAGTTCTGGTCCTAATGGTCTTAATTCCATGCTGAAGATCCTTCCTCAAATTTCGGTAGCCATTGTGGGCGAACCAACCTTGATGCAACTGGCCATCGCAGAAAAAGGGTTGGTGGTATTCGATGCAGAAGTAAAAGGTACCCCTTCGCACGCAGCACATCCTAATGACAATAATGCTATATATAATTGTATTGATGTGCTGGACTGGTTTAAAAACTACAGGTTTCAGAAAGTATCTGATATGTTGGGTGCGGTAAAAGTAACTGTTACACAAATAAATGGAGGAAGCCAACACAATGTAGTACCGGCGGCAGTAGATCTGGTCATTGACGTGAGGGTTAATGATTGTTATACCAACAAGGAAATTGTTGCCCTCCTTCAAGAAGATGCGCCTTGTAAAGTGGTCCCTCGCTCATTGCGATTAAACTCATCATCCATACCCAGAGAACATCCATTGGTACAGTCTGGGATATCCCTGGGAAGAACTACCTATGGTTCACCTACACTTTCGGATCAGGCCGCCTTAAGTTGTCCCTCTCTAAAATTAGGACCCGGAGACAGTACTCGTTCTCATAGTGCAGACGAATATATTTTTATAGCAGAAATTGAAGAAGGTATACAACTATATATCAATTTATTAAAAGGATTTCTTATCATAGAATAAGCGTATTAACCATTTAAACAGACATCATGAAACTTTGGGAAAAAGGAATGAAAACGAATGAGAAGATAGATCGTTTCACTGTGGGAAATGACAGGGAGTTAGATCTTGTCCTTGCGATGTATGATGTAAGGGCATCCAAGGCACACGCTAATATGTTATCTTCTATTGGGCTACTCACCAAAGAAGAAAATAGTGCCCTTATTGCGGCACTTAATGAAATTCATGAGACCATTGAAAACGGCGAGTTTACCATAGAAGATTCCTTTGAAGATATGCATTCTAAAATTGAATACCTTCTTATACAAAAATTGGGTGATACAGGAAAAAAGATCCATACCGCGCGTTCCAGAAATGATCAGGTATTGGTAGCTATGCAATTGTTCGTAAAAGAAGAGTTACAAACGGTAAAGAATCAAGTAAAGGAGCTTTTTGAGGTCTTGTTGCTGATGGCTGAAAAGAACGAAAAGGTAATTCTACCTGGCTATACACATCTTCAGGTAGCTATGCCTTCTTCCTTTGGCCTGTGGTTTTCTGCCTATGCTGAAAGCCTTATTGATGATCTTATTTTTATAGATGCCGCCATCAAGATAGCAGATCAAAATCCATTAGGTAGTGCCGCGGGATATGGCAGTTCTTTCCCAATAGATAGAGAAATGACCACCAGAGAACTAGAATTTACTACGCTTAAATACAATGTTGTTGCGGCGCAAATGGGCCGAGGAAAAGTAGAGAAAGCAGCGGCCGTGGGGATGGCCAGTATAGCTTCTACACTTTCTAAATTAGCCATGGACATCTGTTTGTACATGAGTCAGAATTTCAATTTTATATCATTCCCGGATGATCTCACAACAGGAAGCAGTATTATGCCACATAAAAAAAATCCGGATGTTTTTGAATTGGTTCGTGGCAAATGCAATGTAATTCAGGCCCTGCCAAATGAACTAACCATGTTACTTACTAATTTACCAAGTGGGTATCACAGGGATCTTCAGATCATTAAGAATAGTTTTATCCCGGCCCTGCAAGAATTAAAAGCTTGTTTAGATATTATGGTATTTAGCCTTCCGAAAGCACAGGTGCGGAAAGATATACTTGAAGATCCCAAATACGACCTGCTGTTCACGGTAGATGCCTTAAATGATCTGGTACTCCAGGGAATTCCGTTCCGGGATGCTTATAAACAGATCGCGGCACAAGTGGAAGAAGAAAAATTTGAGTTTGGGAAAGACGCCAGGCATACGCACCAGGGAAGTATTGGTAACCTTTGTTTACAGGAGATCAGAGATAAAATGAAGAGTATATCCTGATATCCCTCATCAACCTAAGACAATTTCTTTTATCTTTAAGGCAACAACCTTTTACTATTATAGACGATGTTTAGTTTAGTCTACCGGTCTGATGCAAAACCAGGCTTTGATCTTACTCAGATCCAGGAAATGTTATCCAAAGCTAAGGCCTTTAACCATCAACAGGGCATAACCGGATGTCTGTTGTACCATGATGGGAAGTTTATTCAATATCTTGAAGGAAATCAGTTTAAGGTATTGCAGCTATTTGACAAGATCAAAGAAGATAAAAGGCACAGGAAAGTTGAATTACTTGCCCATGGGGAATTGGAAAAACGCGCGTTTGAAAAATGGGATATGGCCTTTGAAAATTTCTATGGAGAGAATGAACAAATTACCCACCTAAAGCTTTTAGTAAGCGATTATCTTCAGCGAGAAAACACTCATCATACACTCCATCCTTCAAAAGCTGTTTTCTGGGAAACAATTGGCTCCGTTTTGTATGCCAGATCTGCTACCTGATCTCTGCTTACTGAAGCATTCCTAAATTAATGACCTCCTGAGCGGTTAATGGGCGCCAATGGCCTCTTGGAA
The DNA here is from genome assembly GCA_024639765.1 of Eudoraea sp. Taxonomy (GTDB): domain Bacteria; phylum Bacteroidota; class Bacteroidia; order Flavobacteriales; family Flavobacteriaceae; genus Muriicola. Next base: position 1,860 of record JAHEHU010000111.1, on the reverse strand, counting down.
GATCTTTTTTTGTGAGGTTGGCAAAGATCACACGGTCTAATTTCACGACATTATATCCCAATTGTTCAAAAATTCGCCGAACTATCCTGTTCTTTCCACTGTGTATCTCTAATCCAACTTCTTTCTTTGGAGCATTGTTCAAATAACTGATATCATCTACTTTGATAAGACCATCCTCCAACATAATCCCCTCTTGAATCTTATGAAGGTCATCTGTCTTAAGGTTTTTGTCGAGTTCTACATGATATATCTTCCGCACACCATATCTGGGATGGGTTAATTTTTTAGCCAGGTCTCCATCATTGGTAAACAATAAAAGTCCGGTCGTATTTCTGTCTAATCTACCTACAGGAACCAACCTGGATTTGGTCGCATTCGAGATCAATTCCATGACAGTTCTTCTGCCTTTTTCATCTTTTGTGGTCGTTATGAAATTTTTTGGTTTATTAAGCAGTATGTATTCTTTCTTCTCCGGGTTGAGTAATCGCCCATCGAACCTAACTTCATCAGTCCTGCTTACTTTATGACCCATTTCCGTTACCGGCTTTCCATTCACCGTAACATTCCCTGCTGCGATATAAACGTCTGCTTCGCGTCTTGAACAAACACCGGCATTGGCTACATATTTGTTTAAGCGGATCAAACCTGAATCTGAAGCCCTATTTCTATCATTATGTTTTTTGACAGGTGCATTCCCGCGGGCATAACTTTTCTTTCGGTAATTGCCTGCTCCGCGGCCCGAAGATTTTCCTTCATCATTATTGTCGGATCTGCTCATCGATACATTTTTTTCAAAGGTAACAAAATGTGTTTCGGCTTAAGCCACGTTCTCTATATTATTAGTCTTCAAAGGAAACAGTGGATTGACGCTGCCTGTTTATCTGTAACCGGGTTACATCTGGTCTTGAATAGTGGCCTACGGGATCAAAATTCTGTCGCTCCTCATAAATGCGATTACAATCTAAGGTATGATAAAGAAGTCCCTCTTTATTCAAAACCGGGGGTAAAAGCCATTCACCGTCAGGACCTGCGATACAAGAACCTCCGTTGGCCAGGACATCGGGTACTACTTCCAATAATGTTTCCAGGAATGGAGTGTCTTTAGGGAAATCTTCTTTCCGCATCAAAGAAGAAACGGAGAGAACATAGCTCCTAGATTCCCTTGCAATAAACCTGGTGATATCCTTTGTATTGTTCTCATTACCAGGCCAAACAGCAATATGTACGTTTTCTCCTTGTCCATAAAGTGATGCTCTGGGTAGTGGCATCCAATTTTCCCAGCAATTAAGCCCGCCCAGTCTAAACTTTTTTAAGGGATGTACCTGTAGACCATGACCATCTCCGGGAGCCCAGGTTAGGCGTTCATCATAAGTTGGCTGTAATTTTCGGTGAACAGATTGTATAGTCCCCATATTATCAATATAAACAAGCGAACAATACAGGCTATGGCCTCCCCTGTCACCGGCCCGTTCAATGACACCGAGATACACGGCAATAGAACATTCCCTGGCCAGCGTGCAAACTGCATTTAGGTCCCCTGCCTCTATTTGCACGGCATTTTGTGCATAGTGCGCATGAAGTTGTTTATTGATCTTCAGATCCCATTTGGCACCATCTGTATATGCAAGCCAAAAGGGATATCCTGGCAAAAGGCCTTCCCCAAAAACAATCAATTCAGCCTTATTAGCCGCTGCTTCCTTTATATAGGTCTTTATTTTCTCAAGGGTAGCATCACGGTTCAACCAGGAAGGTGCTATCTGAGCCAGGGCAACATTAAGTAAAGACTCCATTATAAAATCCGATTTAATACCAGGTCTACATCGATCAATAAGATACTGAATAGCCCTATGATAATTATTA
>JAHEHU010000040.1 GCA_024639765.1 Eudoraea sp. | reverse complement strand
TCACTTTTGTACCAGCCATTAAGATATTTTCCGCTTCCTCTTGGTTTGTAGAACTCTTTGCCAAAAAATTGGATTTGACCTCCGTGGGTATGACCACAAAGTACCAATTTGAGCTTCACCTTTAATTCTAAGTTCAATCGATCTATGGTATCTCTGTATTCAGGACAATGATTTAAAACAATCGTCTCTTGCGAATTAGTGAGGTTTTCTGCTGCTTTTTTATAATCTGGAGTTCCATTTAATAGATCATCTATGCCCAGAATATTGATCTTTCGATTCCCCTTGGTAAAGCTTACAGATTCATTAATTAATAATCTACCATTGTACTTTCCAAAAAGTTCATGATACATCTGGGGTGATATCTTTCCATCGTACTCTTTATTCCCCATGATGACGATTTTAGGAATTTGCAAGGGGATTAATTTTAAAAAATCTTCCAGCAAAGGCAATTGATTGGGTCTATTGATGGAATCACCTGTAAAAAATAAAAGATCGGGATTTTCCCTGGCAATGCGCTTACCGATCCATTTATGATAGGTCTTGATCTCTTTTATATGCAGATCTGTAAGTTGTATGACCTTTATAGTGTCTTCCCGTTTTTCGCGGATATCGTGCCTTGACCATTTAACCAGGTATTTTTCAATCCAAAAAGCATCCAGAAAAAGAAAACCCATAAGTCCTAAAAAGGACAATACCACAAATTTTCTCCTGCTAATTTTCATCACACAAGTGGTTCGTAAATATACGTTTAGGCGGGTTATTTAGCCAGTTCTAAGAGGGCTATTGTATAATCGTTGTCAAGAGTTACTCGACCTTTATTTACTTCCACTTGAGTTTGAGAATAGGTATCGAATAATTGAGTACCATCGCCAAAGAATCCTTTGACCCAAAGTGATTTTTTTCCTTTTGGCAGATCAAGTCCTACCACTACTTTATCTTTAAACTCCCCATCGGTATAGGTTCTGCTAAAAACATAGGGCTTTTTTGCGAGGCGCTTGTGTTTGCCGGCACCAACTGCGGGATGGTGATTTCGAAACTGACCTAATTTTTGCCAGTGCGTCAAGATCTCCTTTGTTTTAAGGCTATCTATCTCTTCCCAGTTCATGAATGATCTTAGCGTAGCATCTCCAGCGGTTCCCTCAATGCTAAGGTCCCGGGCGGTTTCGTCACCGTAGTAGACCTGAGATGCCCCTGGCGTTAACAAGAGTACATTGGCAGAATAAAATGGTTTGCGCCGCTCCTTGTCAAATGGACTGCCGTCATCATGAGAGGTAAGGTAATTTACTACACTAGCCCCGTTTAATTTAGTATGGAGGAGGTCACTGTATTTCTTAAAGATCTGTTCATAGTTTTTATCGGCATCTGTTTTCAATTCAAAATTGATGAGGCTATTAAAACCATGAGAGAAATAATCAACCTTTTTATCACCAAAATCAAAATTTCGCCCTCCCGAAATACCATAATTGTAAACTTCGCCTACCATAAAGAAAGGGGTGTCATCCAGGACCTGATCCTGATGCCTGTTCTTCCAATTTTCAAATGCGTAGGCAGCTTCTTTATACAATTCGGCCCAGGCCTTTTCATCCGCATGTTTCACCGTATCTACTCTAAAGCCGTCTATACCTAGGTCATTTACATAATCTGTTAACCATTTGATGATATAGAACCTTGGGGCCCTGGGATAGCCGGTCCTGTCAAAGAAAAGTTGTAATTCATCTAGTTCCATACTTAACCTTCCCTCACTCTTCCACTTTGCCAACAAGGCATCCGGGAGTTCTACCGCTTCATCAGTAGCAGTCTTTATATCAGGTAAATTCGCCACAAGGGTACAGGCTGTGGTAGATTCATAATCTTGAAAGGTACACGTAGGTTCTGTGATCACCCATTCTGATGGCCAGGCCGTATCTTCCTTAGTGACCGGACCTGTATGATTCAACACTACATCCATAAGGATACGGATCCCTTTTTCGTGTGCTTTCTTTACCATTTTTTCAAGCTCCTTTCTGCTGCCGAAGTTTGGGTCGAGAACCGTCCAATCCTTTGCCCAATATCCATGATAGGCATAAGTGTTTCCGGTACCTTCATCAGTAGCACCATGTACCTGTTCTACAACAGGGGTGAACCAGATAGCATTGATCCCCAGATCTGTAAAATAACCATCTTCAATTTTTTGAGTGATCCCCTGAATATCACCTCCCATAAAGCCTCTTAAGGGACCCGTTTCTTCTGTTCTGTTGTAATTAATGTCATTTTCCGGGTTGCCATTATTAAAGCGATCTGTAAGCAGGAAATAAATATTGGCACCTGCCCAGCGAAACGGTACAGTTTCCTTTACTTGTTCCGGAGTATCGTTTTGCGCAATGGCAGGCTGTGTTTTTTTAACAGTTGAATCCTTACATGCAGTAAATAGTATCAGTAAACAGAAAAAAGCGAATACTCTCTTCATTTATAGGTGTATTTGAGGAATGCCTACTTCGATCATTGAATAAAAAAACAAGGATCTCCTTGTTTTAGCGAATGGTTCCGTAAGGCTTTTTAATTTTTTTTAAAGCTATAAAATGATCTTGGATTAATAAAATTAATCCTATTTAAAAGTTGAATAAAGGGCATAAGTATTACCTTTTTCTATTAAGAACCTTGTAGTCTTCGTAGCAACTGCTCATCGCATCCAATATTTGAAGGTCGTTTGCAGTGGTAATAAAGGATTTGGAAAAGTTACAATTCGATAGTATATCCTCAATATCCACTTTTTCCAGCTGCAGTAACTCTGTTAGCGTCTCCCGATCGAATTTTGAGGCGAGAAGGTCCCTTATTTCATCGTCCTCCTTTATCAATCGTAATTTTCGCATCTGATTTGGCCTTTTGCCAAATAAATTACGCAGCAGATCGGCCGGATTCAAGATTGCTCCCAGTACTTTTGTAACTGCACTTGGATTTTTATTTCCTGCTTCATAGCTCTTTGAAAGTCCCGAAATACTGTATTGATACGCCGTATTTATGGGAAGGTTCTTAACATCAATTTCTAAATATCCTGTGAGTTGATATGGCCTAACGATCACCTCTTCCAGGGCGTAGGCCAATTCTGTAAGGGCGATTTTGGTATCACTGAATTTGAACATATCATTGGTCACCCTAATTTTCTGTGATTTAAAACCCAGATAGGAAAAATACAAGGTATCATTCACCGTAGCTCTTATGGTGAATTCACCTCGTTCGTTGGTAATGGTCCCAACCACCTGATTGAGATTCACCACGTGAACACTTTCCAGGGGCTCATCGGTTTGAGCATTGATCACTAGTGCGCTGAATTCATCGTTCTGCACATTAGGAACATTGTCCTGTGCATAGGTCAGTACAGTGCTCATGAGGGAAAGCCATATTAGTACATATTTTTTCAATGATACTCAGTTTAGCACGAAGAAACCAAAAAATCTAGAGGAAGATATCTTTTTAATATAGAATTAACTAAAAGAAACCGTCCCTTTTTTTACTTCTTCTTTTACCTGAACGTTGCCCGGATCCTTTTGAGTATGAACGATCTTTAAAACCGCCTTTCTTTTTATCCTTTTGTCTGCTTCGTCCTTTATCCTTTCCTCTGCGGCTACCGCCACCTTCCGGACTTTTGGAGACCTCTACATTTACAAACCTGCCATCCACTTTAAAGTCTTTAAAGGTGCTCAGGATGCGATCTGTAAATTCTGATTCGGTATTAAAAAAGGAAAAGCTGTCCTTTACATCCACTCGGTACACATCATCTTTGCCAATGTTCAGGGTATCTCTCAGGAAATCCTTTAAGGACATCCAATCATACCCATCTTTTTCTCCCACATTGATAAAATAGCGTACAGACCCATTAGAAGAGAACTCTTTTCCTCCTGAACTTCGAGATTCCCTTTCACCTCGCTGACTATCCGTATTATTAAGGTCTTTTACTTTACTATAATAGCTGTAAAACCTTGTAAATTCAACGGAAATTATCTTTTTGATCAACTCCTCCCTGTCTATACCTTCGAACACATCATTTATGGCAGGCAGGTAATTCTCTACGGCATTATTGATCTTAGTATTCCGAATTTTACTTGCCAGATGATACAACTGTATCTCGCAGATCTCCATTCCTGACGGGATCTTCTTGGTTTCAAATTTTTGTTTAATGATATTTTCAATGGTCTTTATCTTACGCAATTCACTGCGGGTTATGATAACCATTGAAATACCAGATTTTCCTGCTCTTCCGGTTCTGCCGCTTCTATGAGTGTAGGTTTCTATCTCATCTGGTAATTGATAATTGATAACGTGCGAAATATCATCCACATCAATTCCCCTTGCAGCCACATCGGTAGCTACGAGCATTTGTATCTGTTTTTTTCTGAAAGAATTCATGACCAGATCACGCTGATTCTGACTAAGGTCGCCGTGAAGTGCTCCTGCATTATAACCATCTTCCACCAACTTTTCTGCCACCCGCTGCGTATCTCTTTTTGTACGGCAGAAAACAACCGAGAAAATACCCGGATTGGCATCCGCCAGTCTCTTTAATGCTTCATACCGGTCTCTACCGCCTACTACATAATATTCATGTTGTACGGTATCCACACCCGAATTTTTTGTACCTACCGTTACTTCTTGTGGTTGGTTCATAAACTTTTTGGCGATAGTAGATACCTCTTTGGGCATTGTAGCCGAGAACAACCAGGTAGATTTTTCCTTTGGCGTGGTTGATAGGATGTCCTTGATGTCCTCATAAAATCCCATATTCAGCATTTCATCGGCCTCATCCAGGATGCAGTAATCTATCTTACTGATATCGATCATTCCCCTGCCAATCATGTCCTTCATACGACCGGGTGTAGCCACAATGATCTGTGCGCCACGTTTGATCTGTTTAGATTGTTCAACAATACTCGCCCCGCCATAGATGGCTACAATGTTCAAACCTTTAACGTATTTAGCGTACAACTGCATTTCATTGGTGATCTGCAAACAAAGTTCACGGGTTGGACTTAGGATCACTCCCTGCGTGGTTCTGCTTTCGCTGTGTATTTTTTGAATTAATGGAAATCCGAAAGCAGCCGTTTTACCGGTTCCAGTTTGGGCCAGTGCAACAAGATCTGTTTCATCTTTTAATAAAATGGGAATGGTTTTTTCCTGGACTTCTGAAGGGGTTTCAAATCCAAGGTCTTCAATAGCTTGCAAAAGGGCTTCATTAAGCCCCAGCGCTTTAAATTTTGTCATCTTAAGTTATTTTACGTAATCGCAAATATGAATGTTGCATAGAGCGGTTATCGTAATAACTTAATGATACTCAGCGCAACACATGCTATACCAGCGGCGTCAATTAGTCGGCAAAGGTACTGCGAATAATTGACACGGGGAGTGAATGGTCACTATTTCTGCGGTGTGGCTTGATATTCTTTTAAGAAACTGATGAGTTTGGAGAAAGCACGGGCACGATGGCTCAATTGATTTTTTTCCTTTAAGGTAAGTTCCCCAAACGTCTTTTCCAATCCGTCTGGTTGAAAAACCGGGTCATATCCAAATCCATTCAATCCTCTTGGAGCATAGGTGATCACACCTTTAACAGATCCTTTGAAGATATGGGTCTCTTTCCCTAAACAAAGAGCGATGATCGTAGTGAATTGTGCACGCCTGTCCTTAAGACCTTCTAATTGCCGTAATAATTTTTCACTATTCCTGGCTTCATTCTTAGGCTCCCCGGCATATCTTGCTGAATATACTCCCGGGGCACCCTCCAGGGCTGCCACCTCAAGCCCCGTATCATCTGCAAAACATGGAAGACCATAGGATTCTAATACATATGTAGCTTTTAGAAGGGCGTTCCCCTCCAGTGTTTCAGAAGTCTCTGGAATCTCTTCTGTACAACCAATATCCCCGAGCGACCTTAGCGTTATATTTTGCGGCAGGAGTGAACGAATTTCTACCAGTTTATGTTCATTATGAGTAGCAAAAATTAATTCCATGATAATTTTTCGAAAGGAGGTTACTGAACCTGATCAAAAGTAGTAATTTTAGGAACCTTATTGTTCGAAGCCCATGCAATTAAGAATTCCACCAATTCTAATTTTTCTTTTAACAACGCTGAGTATGTATGTGCTGGCTGTTTTCCTTCCTGTGGGTTATTTTGATTTCTTTGGCAGATTCTATCTAATGGCTTTCTTATTGTTGTTGGCTCTTATTCTGGGTTTTGCCGCCCTGTTGCAATTTTATAAAGTTGGTACAACCATAGATCCCAGAAAACCAGACAGAACGCATTTTCTGGAAACAAAAGGGGTGTATTCCCTTTCACGTAACCCTATGTATCTAGCACTTTTACTAGTGCTTCTGGCTTGGGGATTATGGTTAGGTAATGCCTTTAACACCATTCTGGCTGCGGGATTTGTCTCTGTATTGAATAAACTACAGATTCGCCCTGAAGAGAAGGTCCTCCAGAAGAAGTTCGGCAAGATTTATGGGCAATATTGTCTCCGCGTGAGACGCTGGTTTTGAAGGATATGCGCTTTTTAAGGGTTCGTGCAATTTTTTGATCAACTTATAGTTTAATATATTAGCATAATAACTAATATTATTATATATTAGCTATATAACTTATAACTAATGATAGCAGTGCTCACAGGAGATGTTGTGAATTCTGAACAGTATCCGTCCACAGTTTGGATGCCTTTATTAAAAAAGGTACTGAAGAACTATGGAGAACAGCCAGAAATTTGGGATATTTATAGGGGTGATGAATTCCAGGTAAAGATGTCACCATTAGTCGCCTTAGCGGTGGCGATTGAAATAAAGGCGATGATCAAATCGATAAAAAAACTGGATGTACGGATTGCCATAGGATTAGGTGATGAAACGTATTCTGGCGGCAGGATTACCGAGGCAAACGGAACCGCTTACAAAAGGTCCGGGCGCATGTTTGAGACCTTAAAAGAAGAAAAACGGACGTTGGCCCTGGCGAGTGGTGACGAATCCGGTGATCTCATTCTTAATTTGATGATGAAATTAGCGCTCGATTTTATGGATGACTGGAGCCCTGTGTCTGCCAAGACGGTCGCCTGGTCCTTACAGCATCCCGAAAGTTCACAGCAGACTATGGCCAAGCATTTCAACATACAACAGTCAGCAGTGAGTCAACGGCAAAAAAGAGCCCGGTGGCATCTGCTGCAAGAGCTACTGGAATTTTATAAACAAACCATAAAACAAATGGCTCCATGATAATATTTGTTAAACTTTTATTGGCGCATTTATTAGGCGACTTTCTTTTTCAACCTACCAAATGGGTTATTCATAAGGAGGCAAACAAAATAGGCTCAAAATACCTATATGCGCATATTCTGATCCATTTTGTCCTGGTGATGATACTGCTTTTTGATATTTCTTTTTGGGAAATTGCCTTGATCATTGCCCTGTCTCACTATGTCATTGACCTTGGAAAATTATACTCGGCAAAATGGTTCTCAAACAAAAGCATCCCCTTTTTTATAGATCAGACCTTTCATATAGTGATCATTTTTGGCTGCGCCTATTTCGGTAATGTGATAGGTCAGGCTAGTTATCTTCTTGGTATTATGGATTGGGGATTGATCACCGCTATTTTTTTTCTGACCTCTCCATCTGCAATTATCATGAATATATTGCTTGAGAAAATGTCTGACCAAATTCCCTTAGATCATAAATCCCTTCCAAATGCCGGGAAGTACATTGGTATAATAGAACGACTTTTTGTCTTTATCTTCCTTATTACCGGGCGATGGGAGGGGATAGGCCTTCTGATAACTGCTAAATCGGTCTTCAGATTCAACGATCTGAAAGAAAGCAACAGCCGTAAACTTACGGAGTATATCCTAATAGGAACCTTGCTCAGTTTTGGATTGGCGATCATTGCCGGAATAATCTATACCACATACTGACGGAAGATCAACCATATTAATAACGCAAACCATGTCCGTAAGGGTATAATGGATCCTTAGAATCCATGGGCACATCTTCCTTTTGCTCCAATACTGCTTCCCAGGAAGAGGGAAGTTCAAATGGTAATTGACCTTCAGGTATTCTCTTCCCAAATATCAACTCAGCTAAAACCTCATCACTAGTACCAAACTCAGCAATCAATGCGTCACTAGCCTCATTGATCTCGGTTAGGATGGCAGGTCGCTCAAGATCGATCACGGTTATGGAGGGTTTTTTTGAAATTGTCTGAAGTATTTCATCTAGTTCTTCCGGGGTAAAATACAATCGGCCCTGATGAAAAAAGCGCTCTACTATAGACTCTGTCCTGGGATCAAATGGGGTAGTAAGTCTTTTTATAATAACATCTGCCTCCTCTGCAGAACCTACAAGCTGTCCATAATCCTTTAGGGTACTTTTATCTTTTATGCCCTCCACATACATTTTTGTTCCCTCCTTTAAGGGCAGTACTCCTTTATTTTTCAGTAGTATTGATGATTTGGCCTGTGCCTTTTTGCCTTTTTCCCTGAACCCGGAATTACCAGCAATGATACCTGCGGCCTTTTCATTGACATACGGATCATCGAAGAGCCCTAACTTAAATTTATCGCGAAGCACCCTTTTTACAGAGGTATCCAGTCTTTCAATCGTTATTTTACCTTCTTGTACAAGTTCCACGATCACTTCAGGAATACTTTCTCCACCAAATTGGTCACAACCGGCATCTATCACCTTTTTTACGCGTTCTTTTATACTCAGATCCTCTACCCCCCAGGCTCTGGCATCACTTACTTTGGAGTCTGTAATGATATTCCAATCCGTACATACTACCCCTTCGAACTGCAGCGAATCCCTTAACAGACCAGTAATTATTTCCTTGTTAAAGCCAAAGGCCACATGTTCGCTCGTTTGATCAACCGGAATGCCATAATAAGGCATGATCTGAGCTGTTCTTGCGGGTAAGGCCCCATCAATAAAAGGCTTCACATGATAATCAAAATTATTTCCGGGATATACTTGTTCATTTCCGTAGGCAAAATGTGCATCCTCTCCATCTTTCTGTGGTCCGCCACCCGAGAAATGCTTGGTCATACAGGCAACACTCTTAGTATTCAGTGAATCTCCTTGAAAACCGAGGACATAAGCCCTGGTCATTTTACTGGCGAGGTCCGCATCCTCACCAAAAGTACCATTCACCCTGGCCCAGCGAGGTTCGGTCGCCAGATCGGCCATCGGATGCAATGCCAGCCTGATACCTACGGAGAGGTATTCCTGCCGGGCAATGTCTCCAAATTCCCGGACCAGTGCCGTATCTCGCGTTGCTGCAAGTCCTAAAGATGAGGGCCATTGAGAAAACGCAGGCGTATATATTGCGGCCCCTATATTGCTTTCTGTTCCATGCCTGGGATCGGTTGCAATGGTGATCGGTATTCCCAGCCTGGTGCGTTCCGCCATTTTTTGAATGGTATTGTTGTATTTAGCCATTAATGGGGCATCGGCGGATGTAAGTATGTTAAAACTATTCAATTTTTTTCTGGCGATCAATTCCGAATTTGAGGGCAGATAAAAAGATAGCCCGAAGGTCATAAGATCAGTTGAAATAACAGGCGTTTCCATGGGCTCACCATCCGGAGTTGAACCAATCATGGTGACAAAAAGTGTTCCGGCCTTTTCCTCAAGGGTCATTTGATTTACAAGGTCCTGTATCCTTTCTTCCACTGGTCTTTGCCAGTCCTCATAGATGTCTATGCTTCCATTCTTATTCAGATCTCGGAATTCTATACCCCTTCTAGTCAGTACTGATGCCTCTTCTCCCAGAAGGTCGAAGTTTGCATTTGAATCAATCTTCATTTTGAAGTAGGTGATCCCATACCCCACGAACAATATGACAATTACAGAGAATAAGATGATCTTTAAGAACTTGAATACTTTTTTCATGCCCGAAGCTTTTTAGAGTGGAGGTCCGGTCAGGCACTTCCAGATCATTATCATTTTGTGAATTTAAGAAGCATAAAGAAACGAATAATTTAGTAAAACAATACCCCTGTCATTTATCTGTTAGTTTTACCCCAAATATATTTCAGGATTCTTTTAAATTTCTACTTTTACATCCTGGAAATAAAAAAGTTCAATAGTTGTGGGGCGTAAATACGTGTTTGATTTTGATAGTACCTTGACCCGCGTAGAGGCCTTGGATGTGCTTGCGGAAATGACCCTGCAAGGCCGGGTGGAACGCGATGAGGTAATAAAGGAAATTCAGCATATCACCAATTTGGGGATAGACGGGGATATTTCGTTTACGGAATCTCTGGAGCGGAGAATACGATTGCTAAAGGCAAACAAAAGACATCTTGCTCCTTTGGTAAAGGAGTTGCGAAAAAAGATATCAAAATCTATTGCTTCCAATAAGGAATTTTTCGAAAAATACTCTGATGATATTTATGTCATATCCTGCGGTTTCAAAGAGTTTATAGATCCCATTGTCAAAGAATACAACATACCCTCTGAAAGGGTCTATGCCAATACATTCGACTTTGATGAAGAGGGAAATATTATTGGTTTTGACGAGGATAATGTACTGGCCAGTCACAATGGTAAAATAGAATGTTTGCGCCAACTCGATCTTGATGGAGAAGTTCAGGTCATAGGAGATGGATATAGCGACTATGTGATGCGAGAAGCCGGGATAGCCCATAAGTTCTTTGCCTATACAGAAAATGTACACAGAGAAAAAGCAGCGTCCAATGCTGATCATGTAACACCAAATTTGGACGAATTCTTATTTGTGAATGACCTCCCCCGAAATTTATCGTATCCCAAGAACAGAATAAAGATCTTACTGCTCGAAAATGTGCATCCAATAGCTTTTGACAATTTATCTGAGGATGGGTTTTCGGTCGAATTAATTGATCGCAGCCTTAGCGAGGAAGATCTTATAAAAAAAATAAAAGGGGTTCATGTGCTGGGAATCCGTTCCAAGACACAACTCACCCCAAGAGTATTAGACGCTGCAAATAAATTATTGGTTGTAGGTGCCTTTTGTATTGGGACCACCCAAATAGATCTCAATTACTGTAAGAAAAAAGGCGTAGTGGTCTTCAATGCTCCCTACAGCAATACCAGATCCGTTGTAGAATTGGCAATAGGGGAGATCATTATGCTGATGCGCAACGTCTTTCCAAGAAGTGTTGAGATCCACCAGGGAGAATGGAATAAGACCGCTAAAAATTCTAAAGAAGTACGGGGAAAGAATTTGGGTATTGTAGGATATGGAAATATTGGGAAACAATTGTCTGTGTTGGCAGAGGCTATTGGTATGCGCGTGTACTATTACGATCTCGAAGATAGACTCGCTTTGGGAAATGCGGTAAAATGCAACAGCCTGGAAGATTTGCTCAACGTTTCAGATGTAGTTTCCCTGCACATTGATGACAACAAAAGCAATCGTAATTTCATTGGAGAGCGAGAAATAAATCAAATGCGAGATAGCGCAATTTTGATAAATCTTTCAAGAGGGTTTGTTGTTGATATTCCCGCCTTGGTGAATGCCTTGAATCGCAACAAACTAGCTGGTGCCGCCATTGATGTATTTCCGGAGGAACCTGGGAGCAATGGGGCCTTCAAAACAGCTTTACAAGGTATTCCAAATGTTATTCTAACCCCTCATATAGGAGGTAGTACCGAAGAGGCGCAAATGAACATAGCTGATTTTGTTCCAAATAAAATTATGGATTATATCAATTCTGGAAATACGGTAGATGCCTTAAACTTTCCAAATATCAGGCTACCCAAACAAACCAACGCTCACAGGTTCCTGCATATTCACAGGAATTTGCCCGGGGTTATGGCGAAGATCAATGATGTATTAGCTCACTTTGAAATGAACATCTCGGGACAATATTTGTCAACGGACAAAGAATTGGGCTATGTTATCACGGATCTTGATAAAGACTATAACAAAGAGGTAATACAAGCCCTTAAAAAAGTGGAGCACACCATTAAATTCAGGGTTCTTTATTGATGATGATAAGGTTCATTTCGCAAAATAGTGAACCCTCTGTAGAGCTGTTCTACAAAAAATAAGCGTATCATTTGATGGGAAAAGGTCATAGGAGAAAGACTCATTTTATCCTGGGCTTTTGAATAAACGGCATTGCTGAAGCCATACGGACCTCCCACAACAAAGACAAGTTGTCTGGTGCCCGCATTCATTAGTTTTTGTAAATAATTGGCAAATTCAGTGGAAGTGAATTGCTTCCCTCGTTCATCTAATAAAATAACTATATCAGAAGAAGAGATCCTCGAAAGAATGTTCTCACCTTCCTTGTCTTTCTGCTCGGTTATGGACATGTTTTTAGTGGTCTTGAGAGCCGGAATGACCTCCATTTCAAATTTTACATAATGCCCTAACCTTTTCACGTACTCCGATATCATGGGCTGCAATCCTTTATGGTCTGTTTTGCCTACAACCAACAGTTTTATTTTCATAAGCCAAAGGTAAAATATTCAGGAAATTCATATTCTTTATTGGTATTTGTTTTTAGTAATTTTATCCGATATATCCTTAATCCATGATTTCCGAAGCGGCTTTCAAAAAAGAAATACAACAGATCATTGAAAATGGCATCAGGGAGGATGTTGGCGACGGTGATCACAGCTCGCTGGCCTGCATTCCGGTGGAGGCAAAAGGAAAAGCCAAACTCCTGGTAAAAGAAGAATGCGTCATTGCCGGGGTCGATTTTGCTACACAAGTGTTTCATTATGTAGATCCCGATCTTAAAATTGAGATTCTGATTAAAGATGGACAAAAAGTGCGATTTGGGGATATTGTTTTTTATGTAAGTGGCTCCTCCCAGAGCATCTTGAAAGCAGAAAGACTTGTTCTGAATGCCATGCAGCGAATGAGTGCTATTGCAACAAAAACCGCCCAATACGTCGCTATTTTAGATGGAACAAAAACGAAGATCCTGGATACAAGGAAGACCACTCCGGGGATCAGGGCGATTGAAAAATGGGCCGTTAAGATTGGGGGAGGAGAGAATCACCGTTTCGCGCTGTATGATATGGTTATGTTGAAAGATAATCATATCGATTTTGCAGGGGGGATCACCAAGGCAATCGATACCACAAAACGCTATTTGAAAGACCATCAGAAGGATCTTAAGATCATCGTGGAAGCTCGAAATCTACAGGAGGTGGAAGAGATTTTGGAATCGAGCGGGATATACCGCATCCTATTAGATAATTTCAATTATCAAGACACTCGTTTGGCTGTAAAATTAATAGGGGATAGATGCCTTACTGAATCCTCAGGAGGGATCAACGAGCTAACCATTAGAAAATACGCCGAATGTGGGGTGAATTACATCTCCTCCGGAGCGTTAACACATTCTGTTAATAATAAGGATCTGAGTCTTAAAGCCATGTAGATGACAAAAGAGGTGGAGGATAAATTAAATAAGATACCGGTCATCAATTGGATTGTTGCCCTGCTTAAGAAGATCAAACTAGCCGGATTACAAGGTCTTTCTCTTTATGACCTCATAGAAATGTATATAATAGGCATTGTCCAGGGCGCGCTTTCCACAAGAGCAAGTTCCATTGCATTTAGCCTGTTCATGGCTTTGTTTCCCCTCCTTATTTTCTTGCTTACTTTAATTCCTTTTGTCATTCCCTTTGTGAGCGTTGGCAATCAGGATTTTGATACACAATTTTTGCTTTTCCTCGAATCTTTTCTTCCATCTGCCACAGGTGAGTATTTTGGGGAGATCTACACACAGATCAAAGATCAGAAACAAGGAGGATTGTTATCGTCCGCCTTTTTACTATCAATCTTTTTAATGACCAATGGGGTTAGTGCCATTTTTGGAGGATTTGAAACATCATATCACATTGTTCTGACGCGTAATTTTTTTAAGCAATATGCGTATGCTCTTATGGTAGGTATTATTTTGTCCTTTTTATTGATAGCGGGGGCGGTAGCCTTCGTCTATTTTGAATATACACTGGAGTATCTAAATTTTTGGGCAGCCGAATCCAGTGGCATTGAAATAGACCCCAATGAACTGATAGGCGCAAGGGCCGGCAAGATATTGTTCTTTGCTATTTTATCTTACTTTACAACAGCTATACTATACTATTTTGGCACAGCCGAGGGGAAGCAAGCCCGGTTTTTTTCTTACGGTGCCCTAATGACCACCTTACTCTTTTTGCTCACCTCTTATTTATTTGGAGTATATATTGAAAAATTTGCCCGTTATAATGAACTATATGGAGCACTTGGGGGACTACTAATTTTGATGTTTTTTATATGGTTAAACTCCAATATACTTTTGTTAGGCTTTGAATTAAATGCTACGCTGAATAGTCTCAGGCAAAATATAAAGACGAAAGAAATCTCTTCTTAAGTTGGAGCTATGAAATATTTCGTTGATGTGATCTTGCCCATTCCTCTGGAAAAATTGTTCACCTATTCCGTGTCAAACGATACGGCCATGGAGTTAAAGAAAGGTATGAGAGTGGCTGTTCCCTTTGGTAAATCCAAGATCTATACAGCCCTGGTATTTCAGGTACACACAGATCCACCAGTGGTCTATGAGGCGAAGGAAATTCATGAGGTGATAGATAGTAAACCGTTGGTTTCTCCACTACAATTAGATCATTGGCAATGGATGGCGGACTATTATATGTGCACCTTGGGTGAAGTATTCCGTACAGCGGTGCCCAGTTCATTTTTATTGGAAAGTGAAACGCTTGTCCTAAAAAATAATACTATCCATCCTGATGAATCTGAACTTAATGACCAGGAGTTCATGGTGCTTGAGGCGTTGGAACACCAATCATCTTTAAAGATCAGTGACGTAAGTGCCATTCTTGACAAAAAGACGGTATTGCCTTTGCTAAACAGAATGCTTGAAAAGAAATACATTGTGTTAAAGGAGACATTATATGAACAATATAAACCTAAACAGCTCCGCACTATACGCCTGCATGATCAATTCAGCTCTGAGGAAGCATTAAGTGGGCTTCTTGAGGAGTTGAGCAGGGCACCAAAGCAACGGGAAGTACTTTTAACCTTGTTCCAACTTCAGGCAGCGACCAATAAACCAATTCCAGCTTCTGATCTTCAGAAAAAAAGCGGTGCTTCTGCCGCTGTAATAAAAACGCTGAAAAATAAAGGAATTCTTGAAGAGCAGTTGCTGATCATTGACAGAGTTATTTTCGAAGGAGAGGTGACATCCGTGGATGGTATAAAATTGAGTGATTTTCAATTAAGGTGTTTGCAACAATTAAAGTCTTCTCTTACCAATAAACAGGTAAGCCTTCTGCACGGTGTTACGGCATCGGGCAAAACAGAGGTCTATGTAAAATTAATGGAGGAGTACTTAAAAAATGGCAGACAAATCTTATACCTTCTTCCCGAAATTGCGTTAACAACACAACTTATTGATCGTTTACAGTCCTATTTTGGTGAAAAAGTGGCGGTTTTTCATTCAAAGTACAGTCAGAATGAACGCGTAGAGGTTTGGAACAATGTCTTGAATAATGCTGCGAAAGCCCAGATCATTATTGGCGCCAGATCTTCTCTTTTTCTTCCTTTCTCAGAACTTGGATTGGTGATCATAGATGAGGAACATGAGAATTCTTTCAAACAGTATGATCCGGCGCCCAGATATCACGCCAGGGATGCTGCCATTGTGCTGGCAACTATGCACAAGGCAAAAGTGATTCTAGGTTCTGCAACGCCGAGTCTTGAAAGTTTTTACAATGTTCAAAATGGCAAATATGGGTATGCCCATATGGATCAGCGATATGGAGGCGTTCAATTACCCAAAATAGAATTGGTGGATATTAAGGAAGCGTCTAGAAAGAAAAGGATGAAAGGTCATTTTTCTGAAAGACTGATCCAGGAGATTACAGAAACATTATCCTTAAAGGAACAAGTGATCTTATTTCAAAATAGAAGGGGATATGCCCCCATCGTAGAATGCACCACCTGTGGCCATGCCCCGCAATGTCTCAATTGCGATGTTAGCTTAACATACCATCAGGCAAAGAAGCAACTGCGTTGTCACTATTGTGGATACCATACGGCGTTGGAAGATCAATGTATGGCTTGCGGAAGCGCAACTCTAGATACCAAGGGGTTTGGAACCGAACAAATTGAAAAAGAGCTGGAAACGCTGTTTCCTGATGCCAAAGTAGGTAGAATGGACCTGGATACCACCAGGGGAAAACACGCCTATGAAAAGATCATCCAATCCTTTACTCAAAAGGAACTAGATATCCTTGTGGGTACTCAGATGGTAACTAAGGGATTAGATTTCAGGCACGTGAACCTGGTGGGAATAATGAATGCAGATGCGCTATTGAATTTTCCTGATTTCAGGGCGCATGAGCGCAGTTATCAAATGTTGACACAGGTTGCTGGCAGGGCCGGCCGTACAGAGAAGAGAGGCACGGTCCTTGTTCAGACATACAACCCGTATCACGGCATATTACAGCAAGTTGTTATGGGGAACTATACCGAGATGTATTCGGAACAGATGGCTCAAAGGGATGAATATCACTATCCACCAATCAACAAGATCATAAAGATCAGTTTTAAGCATAAGGATTACAATACTCTAAATGAGGCGGCTACCTGGTTTGGTAAAGCGCTGAGAAATGTTTTCGGTACTCAGATACTTGGTCCGGAGTTTCCACCAGTTGCCAGGATCAGAAATCAATACATTAAACAGGTGTTGGTAAAGATCCCCAGGAAACAGTCACTTAAACAAACAAAAAATAGCATCAAAAGAATTGAAAATTCCTTTAATGCTATTTCCTGGTACAGAAGTGTGCGTGTAATCTACGATGTAGACTACTTTTAACTAAACGTTGCTTAACGCCTCGGCCAGTTCTGTTTTCTTATTTCTACTGAGAGGGATAGATCTGCCGCTTACTTCAACATTTTTACTGTTGAATTTTTCGATCTTCTCTAAATTCACGATATACGATTTGTGTATTCTCAGGAATTTATCCTCTGGTAATTGTTTTTCGAAAGCCTTCATGGTAGAAAGTATGACAATATTGGCTTCATCTGTCACCAATTTAATATAATCGCCAAGGGCCTCTATCCATTTAATGTCATTTAAGATGACCTTGCGCTTTTTGAGATTACTTTTCACAAAAATGTGCTCTTCATCTTCGGCAACCTGGTTCATTTGCTCGTATTTGGCTACAGCTCTTTTTACTGAGGCATCAAAACGGGCCATGGTAATTGGTTTGTGAAGGTAATCCGTTACATCATAATCAAAAGCTTTTAAAGCGTAATCTGGTTTACCGGTGATTAAAATGACTTGAGGACTATTTTCTAGGGATTCCAACAGATCAAAACCACTGATGATCGGCATTTCAACATCTAGAAAGATAAGATCAATCTCGTTGTTCTTGATGCCGTTCTTGGCTTCAATTGCGTTGCTGTACTCCGCAACCAGGGCTAAATTCGGATGATTATTCACCAATTTTGCAACTGCCATACGCTGCATTGACGAATCGTCAACAACAATACTTCTTAATTTCATAAAGGGTTGATTTGTGGGGTTAAATCATCGACAAAGTACACAAAAAACATGCTGAAAAGCAACTTATCTCGTTGAAATGCAACTAAAGTTGTGAACAATTTGCTAGGCGTGTAATGTTAATGATGTGCATAATTTAGGTTTATAGGTTAAGTTCAATTTGAGACATTATAGTACCAATAACGAAGAAAAGTTTAATTTCTTGTAAATAGACAGAAGAATTATTACTTTTGCGCTCCTAAAAATATATAATTATATGAATCATTACGAAACTGTTTTCATCTTAAATCCCGTTCTATCTGACGTTCAGATAGAGGAAACAGTTAAGAAATTTGAGGATTTCTTAATTAAGAATGATGCCAAAATGGTGTCAAAAGAGAATTGGGGCCTAAAGAAATTGGCATATCCCATACAACACAAAAAAAGTGGCTTTTATCACTTGTTCGAGTTTACGGCTCCCGGTGAAGTGATTGCTCCTTATGAGCAGGAATTCAGAAGGGATGAACGCATTATGCGCTTCCTCACTGTAAAATTGGATAAGCACGCTATTGAGTGGGCAGAGAAAAGAAGAACAAGACAAAAAGCTAAAGCGTAAGGAATATGGCAACATTACAACAACAAGCAAAAGGAAAGAAAGACGGAGAGATCCGTTATCTAACCCCATTGAACATTGAGACCAATAAACAAAAGAAATACTGTCGCTTTAAAAAGTCGGGTATTAAATACATCGATTATAAAGATCCGGATTTCTTGATGAAATTGGTAAATGAACAAGGAAAGTTACTTCCAAGAAGGCTTACAGGAACTTCGTTGAAGTATCAGAGAAAAGTAGCTCAGGCGGTAAAAAGAGCTAGGCATATTGCCTTAATGCCGTACGTTGGAGATTTATTAAAATAAAAAGAAACATATCATGGAACTTATTTTAAAAGAAGACGTACAGAACCTGGGTTTTAAAGATGATGTGGTTTCAGTTAAGAATGGCTACGGCAGAAATTACCTGATTCCTCAGGGACTTGCCACCATGGCAACACCGTCTGCAAAGAAAGTGCTGGCAGAAAACCTGAGACAAAAGGCACATAAAGAAAAGAAGGTTGTTGATGCCGCAAATAAAACGGCAGAGGCGTTAAAGGAATTAGAGATTAAGATCACAGCCAAAGTAGGTGCTGGTGACAAATTGTTCGGATCGGTTACTAATGCAGATCTCTCAGATGCATTTTCTAAAGAAGGGCATGAGATCGATAAGAAATACATTCTTATTAAAGGAGGTGCCATTAAAAGAGCCGGGCCATATGAAGCTCAGATCCGCTTACACAGAGATGTGTTGGTCGACTTTAATTTTGAGGTCATAGCCGAACAGAAATAAAGCTTAGATAAAGAATTAATGAGTATGAAGAGCTGTGGAAACACAGCTCTTTTATATTTTATCAATCCTTGCTCTGATATAGTAGCTAATTTCAATACCGGCGTTTCAGTCATTTAGCATTATTGTAGTATTTTTGCACCGCCCTAAAAAGGCGGCTTTTATTATGAAATATATACGCTTATCAAAACAACAACTCGAGGAGTTGCATCAGGAATTTATCAACTTCTTAGCCACCCAAAGCATTACAGCTACTGAATGGGAAATGATAAAGCTCAACAGGCCCCATGTAGCAGAAGAGGAGCTCGATGTATTTAGTGACCTGGTTTGGGAAGGGGTGCTTCAAAAAGTAAAATACCTCGAAAATATTTCTGAGCAACAAATGCACCTGTTCTATCTTGCAGAGAAGGAAATGAAATTGATCTCGGTAAAGGTTATGAATCCTAAAATAGACCTAAGATCATCGGAAGGCTTTGGATGGTTCAAAAAGAACTGGCAATCAGATTTTGTAGAGTACCTCGTAGCTTCCAAGGCCTACACGGACGATAAGAATATGGATAAATTTATACTTATTGAGCAGGGTGCGGTGATCACCAAGGGAGAACTCTATCAATGGTTTGATAAAATCATAGAATAAGTCGATATTTGACCAACTACACCAGAACATGGCTCAAAAACCATCCATTCCTAAAGGTACACGCGATTTTACACCCCCAGAGGTTGTAAAACGTAACTACATCTTTGATACTATAAAAAGGCAATTTCAGCTCTTTGGCTTTCAACCCATAGAAACCCCCTCCTTTGAAAACTTAGATACCTTACTAGGCAAATATGGTGATGAAGGCGACCGATTGATCTTTAAGATCCTCAATTCTGGGGATTACTTAAATAAAGTAGAGGAATCGGTTTATAAAGCAAAGGATTTTTCAAAACTAACACCTCAGATCACAGAAAAGGGGTTGCGGTACGACCTTACCGTTCCTTTCGCCAGGTATGTGGTAATGCATCAAAATGAAATAGATTTTCCATTCAAACGCTATCAAATACAGCCGGTATGGAGGGCAGACAGGCCCCAAAAAGGTAGGTTCCGTGAATTTTATCAGTGCGATGCAGATGTAGTAGGGGCCAATTCGCCCTTTCAGGAAATAGAATTGATCCAATTATACGATGCGGTCTTTACAGACCTTGGACTCAAAAAGGTATGTATCAAATTAAATCACCGGAAGATACTCACAGGGATTACCGAGGTCATTGGGGCACAGGATAAACTGATCCCATTCACTGTGGCCTTAGATAAGCTAGATAAGATAGGTAAGGAGGGAGTGATCAAGGAATTACTGGATAATGGGATCACCCGGGAAGCCATAGATATGGCAATGCCACTATTCGCATTGACTAATCAACAAAAGAATCCGATTGAGGTAATATCAGACTTTTTGAAAAATTCAATGATAGGGCAGGAAGGGATCAAAGAACTACAATTTATAATAGAGAATATTGAGAGGCTTGGTCTATCTAGTGCAGAAGTAACCATAGATGTGTCTCTGGCAAGGGGTCTTAATTATTACACAGGGACCATCATAGAAGTGGCAGCGCCTAAAAACATCTCTATGGGATCTATTGGTGGTGGTGGCCGTTATGACGATCTTACAGGGATCTTCGGCATGAAGGACCTGAGTGGGGTTGGCATCTCATTTGGCCTTGATCGTATTTATTTGGTGCTTGAGGAATTGGGGCTTTTTCCTGAGACCATTGACCAATCTGTTCAGGTACTCTTTGTAAACTTTGGTAAAAAAGAAGCTATGGCTGCCCTGCCATTGATCAGAACTCTTAGAGGACAGGGCATAAAAGCGGACCTGTATCCCGCAGATACTAAACTGCAGAAGCAATTCAAATATGCCAACAATCGGAATATTCCATATGTGGCACTTCTTGGAAAGGATGAACTTGAGCAGCAGACCGTAGTGTTAAAAAATATGGCAGACGGCTCTCAAAGGGCATACCTTTGGAATGAACTGCAACAATTTAGGGACGTTCTATAATTTACTTTGTAGGGACCTAATCACTTCTTTATAATATTCCTTTGTATGAGGCACATACTTCATTGAAGGCGTTTCATTGAATAGGTCTTTTTCCCAATCCTTTATTGGTTTTAATTGAAGAGCGGCCACTTCTATTTCCTGCACTTGAAGAGTTTCAAATGGTTGTTTCAAACAACTTGTGAACGTATGATGGAACTCACAATCTAACAGCCCGTTGTGATGTTGTTGAATAGACTTGAAAATTCCTATGGGATTTAGAGCTTCCTCATTTAACAGAATGCCTATTTCTTCCTTTATTTCTCTGATAGCCCCAGTTAAAATGCTTTCTCCTGCCCCAACATGGCCCGCCACAGACACATCCCAGTATAAAGGAAAGGTCTTTTTGATCTGCGCACGCTGTTGAAGTAAGACCTTACCATCTGTTGTATAGAACCAAATATGAACGGTGGGGTGGAACAATCCTTTTTGGTGGGCTTCAGACTTTAAGATTTTTTGCCCCGTATAGTTCCCTTCAGCATCCATAAGATCTACCCACTCTTCCATTGGAACTATTTTAAAGGTTTACGGTATCATAAATTCTAAACCAAAGACCTCTGCTAAAACGTACTACTTCTCAATCGAAGTAGCTAAAGGTCTCACCGGCTTTAATGGTCAATAGTGTTTCATAGATCAACCGTATCACATTTTCCACATCATGTTTGTGTACCGTTTCCACAGTGGTATGCATGTATCTTAAGGGTAAGGATATAAGCGCCGATGCAACCCCGCCGTTACTGTATGCAAAAGCATCTGTATCTGTACCGGTGGAGCGCGAAGAGGCCATCCGCTGAAACGGTATTTTAGAGGCTTCAGCTGTTTCAATGATTCGCTCTCTTAATTTGTTCTGTACAGCAGGGGCATAGGAGATCACCGGGCCTGCGCCTAATTCGGTATGACCCTGCGTCTTTTTATCGATCATAGGGGTTGTTGTGTCATGACAAACATCTGTCACAATAGCTGCATTAGGACGTATAGTTTGAGTGATCATTTCTGCACCTCTTAATCCTATCTCTTCCTGCACAGAGTTGGTAATGTACAGTCCAAAAGGGAGTTTTTTCTTATTTTCATGCAGCAATCTGGCCACTTCTGCGATCATGAATCCACCTGCCCTGTTATCAATGGCCCGGCACACAAATTTGTCCTTGTTTAAAATATGGAACTCATCCGGATAGGTAATGACACATCCTACATGAACGCCCATTTTTAGCACCTCTTCCTTGTTCTTTGCGCCAATATCAATAAAAATGTTGTCTAACTGTGGTGGTTTTTCTTTGCTTTTATCCCTGGTATGAATTGCCGGCCAACCAAAGATGCCCTTGACGATCCCTTTTTTGGTATGAATATTGACCCATTTGGAAGGAGCTATCTGATGATCACTACCCCCATTTCGAATAACATAAATGAGTCCATCATCGGTAACATAATTTACATACCAGGAAATTTCATCAGAATGCCCTTCAATGACAACCTTGTAAGGTGCCTTGGGGTTAATGACGCCAACTGCAGTTCCATAGGTGTCTGTAATAAAAGTATCTACATACGGTTTGAGATAGTTCATCCAGAGTTTTTGCCCTTCCCACTCATAACCGGTGGGCGCAGCATTGTTAAGGTATTTTTCAAAGAATTCTACTGATTTTTTAGTAAGAACTTTAGTGTGGCTCATCTATGTTTTGATTTATATACAAACTTAGCAATATTCACGTTTATTTAATAACTCGGCAATTGGTTTATCATTAATTTTGAAGAGAAAATTTCAGGAAGGAGATACTTTATGTGGAAATGTACATTAATAGGATTGTTATACGGGTTTTCGCTATCACTAAATGCTCAGATAGAGGATAAACCTTTGGATTCTATTCAGGAGAAATTGATCATTATAGAGGGGGACTCTCTTTTTCAGGCTTCTATTGCCCTGGATGAGGTATTTATCTTTGGGAAGTTGGAGTTCTCTTCCTATGAAGAAAAACTGCGGTATTATATATTGAAAAGAAAAACACTAAAGGTATATCCTTATGCCAAGTTGGCTTCTGAACGGTTGGTGGCCTTAAACGATAGTCTTAAAAGTATTACGTCCAAAAGAAAGAAGAAGAAGTACACCCGCTACGTACAGAAATATATTGAAGAGGAATTTTCAGATGAATTGAAGAAACTAACCAGGACCGAAGGACAGATCCTGGTAAAATTGATCTACAGGCAAACGGGTAAGACATCTTTTGATCTGGTTAAGGAACTTCGAAACGGTTGGCGCGCTTTCTGGTATAACACCACGGCCAAAATGTTTAAGATCAGCATTAAAGAAGAATTTAGCCCGGAAACTGTACATGAGGACTATTTAATTGAGGACATACTACAGCGGGCTTTTGCGGAAAATAAATTAAAAAGACAGAAGTCTGTTTTAGATTATGACTATGCTTCTTTGACCAATAAATGGAACCAACAACAAAAACAGAAAAAATAGTTGTAGATTCCAACTCTATCCTTTATATTTAGAAGCCTTTTTTTACTAGGGAAAACTGCAAAAAGCTAATAGTGAGGGCCTTAATTCTTGAGCCTGATAATTTTATTAAAAATACTTGAAAATTTATTTTTAATTAAAAAAATGGCTTTATATTTGCAGCCGCTTAACGAGGGATCGTTGGGTATAGAAGAAGTAAACAAGTTCATTGATATATTGGTAGACAGCGAATTTACTTTTGAGGTATTGAGGTTTCGGC
>JAHEHU010000110.1 GCA_024639765.1 Eudoraea sp. | reverse complement strand
TTTGATTCGCTTAACATACGAACATCAAGATCGCATCTTGTTGGCAATCTGATTTTTGATTACAACAGAGAAGACTTTGCAGACTTCCTTAACAAAGTAAATATCACCGCTGTGTTTCAGGATTCAAACGTATCCCTGGACGATGTTAATATTTTAAGTAATCAGTTTGGTGAAAATAAGGAGGTATTCTTTTCTGCCTCCATGAATGGGGTTCTAAATGACCTCAATGTAAATGAATTATTTCTGACCACGGAAAATACGGGGATACGAGGGGATTTTAATTTTAAAAATTTATTTAGCAGGGATGATCCTTTTCTCCTGCAGGCCGGCATTAAGAATATTACAACCAGTTATTATGAATTAAGATCGCTGATGCCCGAAGTACTGGGGACCTCTATTCCTGCATCTTTTTCAAGATTAGGGCAATTTACGGTACGGGGTAATGCTACGATCACTGAATCTTCAGTTGATGCAAGGGTGAACATTAACAGTAGTATAGGAAGCAGTTATACAGACCTTAGCCTTACAGAAGTTAATGACATAAACAATGCCAAATACAAAGGATTTGTTTCACTTATAGATTTTGATCTGGGAAAATTTGTGAATGATACTAATCTCGGAATCACTTCTTTGGATGTCAATGTTGAAGGGCAGGGTTTTGCAAAGAATAATTTAAACACCAGGGTTGCCGGGCAAGTGTATACCCTTAAATTCAATAACTATGACTACAAGGACGTTAGCGTTTCTGGTATTTTAAAGGATCAGCTTTTCGATGGTTCTCTGGTAAGTAAGGACGCTAATTTCAACTTAGACTTTAAGGGCTTGGCCGACTTTGGGGGGTCTGTGAACAACTTTAATTTTAATGCCTCCGTAGCCTATGCGGATCTTAAAAAATTAAATTTTATAAAAGACAGCGTTTCTATTTTTAAAGGAAATCTAAGCATGGATGTCTCAGGTAGTTCCTTGGATGATGTGGTGGGCAACATAACATTTACAAACACCAACTATCAAAACATAAACAACACCTATTTTTTTGAAGACTTTAATGTGGTTTCCTCTTTCAGTCAGGACTCTGTTAGGAGTATAGAGATCAACTCCCCGGATATTATCACCGGTTTTATGAGAGGTAGATTCAAAGTGAATGAGTTAGACAAACTTCTTCGAAATTCAATTGGTAGCATTTATACAAATTTCAAACCATTTGATATCTCCGAAGGACAGACACTCGATTTTAATTTTAAGATCTACAATAAGATTGTGGAGGTCTTCTTTCCTGAAGTGGCTTTTGATCCAAATACCTTTATCCGAGGCAATATTGTGGCAGACGAAGGTGATTTTAAACTAAACTTTAAATCACCCCGGATCGCAGCTTATGAAAATGTCTTTGATAGTATTGACGTAAAGATCGATAATAAGAATCCGCTTTTTAATACCTATGTATCCATCAAGGATGTTTCTTCCGTGTATTATGATGTGAAGGACTTTAACCTTATCAATACCACCTTAACAGACACCCTCTTTTTCCGAACTGAGTTTAAGGGAGGCAGTGAATATAATGACAGTTACAATCTTAACTTCTACCATACCTTCAATGAACAGAACAGATCTGTGATTGGTTTAAAAAGATCTGATGTAAGTTTTAAAGGAAATACGTGGATCCTGAATAAAGATGGGAATCAGAAAAACAAGGTGATCGTAAACAGGTCATTAGACAGCATTCAGATCGAGGAGATCGTTATGAATAATGACAACCGGGAACAAATCCGTTTAAGAGGAGAGTTGGCCGATTCAACATACAAGGATCTTCAACTCGATTTTAAGATCGTTTCCCTGAATAAGGTGGCACCGGCCATAGACAGCTTAAAATTAAAAGGCGAGATAAACGGTACCCTCAATATCTTGCAAAAGGATGATATTTATCTGCCTTCATGTAATCTGGAGATCACAGATTTCGGGGTGAACGATATCACCTTAGGGGAGCTAACGGTTGGGATCGTTGGTAACCGGGATCTGACGGAATACGTGGTGAATACTCAGATAGCAGATGAGGGTATTGAAAAATTTAGCCTCCTTGGAAACTTTGACAATAGGGATGATGTGCCCATTGCAGACCTGATGGCCAATTTCAATAATTTTAATTTGGAACCCTTTAGCCCCCTCGGGGAGGGCGTAATAACGAATATAAGAGGACTTTTGAACGGTTCGGCTCAGATTAAAGGAGACCTGCGAAACCCGGAAATAAGTGGCTTGCTGACGCTTAATGAGGCGGGGATCGCTATTCCATACTTAAATGTGGATTATGCATTTGGGCCAAATTCTTCCGTGCGATTATTCAATCAGACCTTCGATTTCCAAAATATTCAGCTCACAGATGTTGCGATGAATACAAATGCCACCCTCGATGGAACGATAAGGCATCAATACTGGGATGATTGGAGTCTGGACCTGGATGTGGATACAAATAACAATCGTTTTTTAATTCTGAATACACCCTATGAGGAAGAGATCTTGTATTACGGTACAGGATATTTAAATGGCAAGGGTAGAATCTTTGGTCCTACCAAGGCACTCAACATAGAGGTGATTGGTGCTACGGCACCCGGAACTTCTTTAAAGATACCCCTAAGCGACGTTGCCTCTGTTGGGGACTACTCTTTCATTAATTTTATTGAGAGAAAGGATCAGCAAAGCTTCGAAGTAGAAAGAACGCTTAAGGATTATGAGGGATTGGAGTTGAACTTTGACCTCGATGTTACCCCCGATGCTGAAGTGGAGATCGTGGTAGATCAAAAGACAGGCAGCTCACTAAAAGGCACAGGAGCGGGTATCCTGCTCATTGAGATAAATACCAATGGAAAATTTAATATGTTCGGCGATTTTGTAGTGGTTACTGGCACCTATAATTACCGTTTTGGCGGGGTTATAGACAAATCATTTATGGTTAAGCCCGGAGGGAGCATAGTTTGGGATGATGGCAATCCATTGACTGCTCAACTCAATATGGAAGCCGTGTATTCACTAAATGCAAATCCAGCCCCTTTATTAGACAACTCTGGCGTAACCAGGAGAATCCCTACAGATGTGGTCGTGCAACTCACAGGCGAGTTGGAGAGGCCTACGATCGACTTTAATATAGAATTCCCTGGTACAAGTTCTATTGTAAAATCGGAATTGGAATACAAACTTCAGGATCCAACAGTAGAAGAACGAAATGCCTTTTTTCTGCTGGCGCAGGGAACCTTTGTGGACGAAGGCAGTGGCTTGAATCAACAAGCTGTTACAGGGAATTTAATTCAGACCGCTTCTGGATTAGTGAACTCATTACTGGGGGGCAGTAATGATAAATTCGATTTTGGTTTTTCGCTCGAACAGGGAACGCTAGATCCAACCCAGGTACAAACGGAGAATAGGTTGGGGGTAACCGTTTCCACTCGTATAAGTGACAGGGTTTTGTTTAATGGTCGTTTTGGGGTTCCGGTTGGCGGTGTTAGTGAGACCGTTGTAGCAGGTGACGTTGAGGTTCAGGTTTTACTGAATGAAGAAGGAACGCTTAGAGCTAAGATATTTAACCGAGAAAATGAGATCCAGCAATTCCTTGCAGATCAAACCGGGTATACCCAAGGTATAGGACTTTCTTATGAAGTAGACTTTAGTACGTTTAGTGAACTGCTCAGAAAAGTATTCACTCCTAAGAACGTTTCCAATAATGATAGAACAAGTCCCGAAAATGTGAGAAGTACTATGGGAAAAGACAGCCTCGTGAAGTTCTATCAAAAGCCTAAAAAATTGCCGGTAAAGCAAAAATAAGAGACAAAGATCTCTTATCTAAATCAAGACCATTGCATATACTGAAGAATAGGCAAGGAACGTAATCATTAGATATAATAGAAAAGGCTCTGGGCAACCAGAGCCTTTTAGGTTTTAAAATGATACCTAAGCGATGGTAATTTTTTTATCGAGGTAAACATCCTGTATGGCGTTTAAGAGCGAGACACCTTCGTTCATAGGCTTTTGAAAGGCCTTCCTTCCGGATATTAATCCCATACCTCCGGCACGCTTGTTTATAATGGCCGTCTTAACGGCTTGTGCCAGGTCATTTTCCCCAGATGAACCCCCAGAGTTGATTAATCCGGCTCTACCCATCAGACAATTGGCAACCTGGTAACGCGTAAGGTCTATTGGATGTTCAGAGGTCAATTCTGAATATACCTTTTCGTGTGTTTTAGCAAAATTTATGGCTTTGAACCCTCCATTATTTTCGGCTTGTTTTTGTTTTACAATGTCGGCCTGTAGCGTAGAAGCCAAATAATTTGCCTGTCCTGTGAGATCTGCTGAAACGTGGTAATCTTTTCCATCTTTCTTAAAAGCAGGATTTCGAAGATATGCCCATAACACTGTGACCATTCCTAACTCATGAGCGTATGCAAAAGCCTCAGTTACTTCCTGGATCTGCCGGGAACTCTCCGGAGAACCGTAATAGATTGTCGCACCTACAGCAACACATCCCATATCAAAGGCCTGGTCAACACTGGCAAACATGATCTGATCAAATTTGTTTGGATAGGTCAGTAGTTCATTATGGTTCAGTTTTAGAATAAAAGGAATCTTGTGAGCATATTTTCGTGCTACAGAGCCCAGCACTCCTAAAGTGGAAGCAACTGCATTGCAACCACCTTCAACAGCCAGTTCTACAATTTTTTCTGGATCAAAATAGATGGGATTGGGTGCAAAGGATGCTCCTGCTGTGTGTTCAATACCCTGGTCAACTGGTAAAATAGATACATATCCGGTTTTGCCCATACGTCCCGAATTAAATAATGTTTGCATGTTTCTCAGCACGATGGGATTTCTATCGGTCGGACTCATTACCCGTTCAACAAAATCTGGTCCTGGAAGATGAATCTGGTCTTTACTAATGGTTTTACAACTATGACCGAGTAAATATTCGGCATCTTTTCCTAGAAGTTTATCAATGTTTACAGACATGTGGTAAGGTTTTAGATGAATACATAAAGATACGTCTAAAAGGCCTTTTTTTTCGTATTTCGGGCCACTATTTTGCCCTAAATCAGTGTTTTTCTCCTGTTATTTTAGTACATTAACGAACCTTGTGTTTGCAGGGTTTTTTTGTGAATCATTAAAGATTTTGGAGTATGGCGAACATAAAAAAAATTAAAGGTACTATAGGCATTCTAACTGGTGGAGGTGATGTTCCGGGACTTAATCCTGCCATACGGGCTGTGACATTCAGGGCTCTTCGTGAGGGATACCGGGTAATAGGATTTAAAAGGGGATGGGCAGGTGTTATAGATATCGTCAGGGATAAGAAGTATGACAACAGCAATAATTATGCTGAACTTTCAAAGGCCGTTGTCAATAAGGCAGCAAGGACCGGGGGTACCTTTTTGCATACTTCCAGAACACGTCCCAGTCATGTGGCAAAAGACAGGATGCCAAGACATCTGGTGGATAGTTATGATAAGGACATGAATGACCTAACCCCCGAGGTTCTTAAAAACCTCGAATGGCTTGGGGTAGATTATCTGATCCCTATAGGGGGCGATGATACCTTGAGTTATGGCGTTCACCTTTTTAAGCAAGGTTTAAAAGTGATGGCCATTCCAAAGACTATGGACAACGATGTTCCCGGTACAGATTATTGTATTGGTTTTAGCACCTGCGTTACTCGTACCATCAGCCTAACAAATAGTCTCAGGACCGCTGCTGGTTCTCATGAACGATTTCTGGTTCTGGAAGTATTTGGAAGGTATGCCGGTTTTACAGCCATGTTGCCTACATTGGCAGGAGCGGCTCACAGATGCCTTATTCCGGAAGTGCCATTCAATATAGACCGGCTTGCTGAATTGCTTTCAAAGGATAGGAAGGATAATCCAAGTAACTACTCTATTGTGCTGGTTTCTGAAGGAGCTACTTTTAAGGGAGGTGAAATGACGTATGAAGGAATGGAGAAAGATGCCTTTGGACATGCCAAGTTGGGAGGTATTGGCGATGAGGTTTCCCTGGCCCTAAAACGTGTGTCTCCAAAGTACAACAACGGACAGCGGGTGAATGTCATAAACCAGAAATTGGGATATCTGGTGCGCTGTGGCGACCCCGATTTTATAGATTCTGTAGTACCTACGGCCTATGGAAATCTTGCGTTAGACCTTATACTTAAGGGTATAGATGGACGTATGGTGGTCCTGAAGAATGGCCGCTATGATCATGTCCCTATAGAAGTGGTTACGGATTCAAAGAAATTTGTAAATGTAGATAAATACTACAACCGGGAAAAGTTACACCCATACTACAAGAATTTTGAAATGCTGCCTCTGTTTATAATGACCAATGATTAAGGATGGGCTAAGGGTTGAAGTTAAAGCTGCAAAGAATAGGCAACCCGGATCTAGTCTTTTGTTGGTTTAAGTTCATGTTGATTACTGCATTTTTTAAAGGGGTATTGGGAGCATTTCGTACAAGTTTTATTACGAAATCGATTTCGCATTGCGTTTTTAAGAAATAAAGAAGCGAGCTAATTCATTATATCTGTAAAGTTTGCTAGCTTTGACATTCTAATTTTTACAATGAGTTCTAATATTACTAAAATAGCGGTCTTCACATCGGGAGGTGATTCCCCCGGTATGAATGCGGCCATTCGATCTGTAGTTCGTACATGTGCCTATGTAAATATTGAGTGCATCGGAATTTATAGGGGTTATGAAGGAATGATAGAAGGAGATTTTGTTCCCCTGAATGCCAGAAGCGTTAATAATATCATCAATAAAGGGGGCACTTTTTTAAAGTCGGCCCGCTGTCCGGAATTTAGAACTGAAGAGGGTAGGAAGAAGGCTTATGACCAATTGAACTCAGCCGGTATCAATGCCTTGGTGGTGATAGGTGGGGATGGCAGCCTTACAGGGGCAGAGATCCTAAATAAAGAATATAATATTCCATTCATAGGAATTCCCGGAACCATTGATAATGATATCTTCGGTACACGATGCACCCTAGGATTCGATACGGCATTGAATACCGTGGTTGAGGCCATAGACAAGATCCGTGATACGGCCAGTTCTCACCACAGATTGTTTTTTGTGGAAGTAATGGGAAGAGATGTTGGGCATATTGCACTCAATGCGGGCATTGGCGGTGGTGCTGAGGAAATATTAATTCCTGAAGAAGATCTGGGACTAGATCGTTTATTGGATTCCTTAAAACGCAGTAAAGCGAGAGGGAAGTCGTCCAGTATTGTTGTAGTCGCTGAGGGCGACCGTACGACCGGAAAGAATGTATATGAACTCAAGGATTATGTAGAAAATAACTTACCGGTTTATGATGTTCGGGTTTGTGTATTGGGGCATATGCAGCGGGGAGGTTCACCAACCTGTTTTGACAGGGTCCTGGCAAGCCGAATGGGCGTTAGGGCAGTGGAAGCATTGTTAGAAGACAAAACAAATTTAATGGTAGGTATCCGGGATAACGATATTATTCTTACTCCGGTTAGCGAGGCCATTCATGGCAAAACCAAAATAG
>JAHEHU010000039.1 GCA_024639765.1 Eudoraea sp. | reverse complement strand
TCTTAGCATGATCTAAGGCCGTATTGCCACGGGCATCCTTGATATTAATGTCAGCACCATGAACTATTAGAAGTTTGGCTATTTCGGGCTGGTTAAATGTAATCGCAAAGATAAGGCAACTGGCACCCATAGTATTGGTAGTATTCACATTGGCGCCGGCCTTAATTAATTGTTCTGCCAACTCCAGATACCCTTTAAAACAGACACCCATTAAGGCAGTATTGCCCACCCCGTCTGTGTCATCTATCCGGGCACCATGATTTAACAAAGATGCAACAATGGACCCATGATCGTAATAGGATGCTAAAATTAAAGGGGTAGAACCTCTCTGATCCTTGATGTGAACCAGTTGAGGGTTGACCTCCAGTGCCTGTTCTATTTCTTCCAGGTGGCCTTTCCTGATCGCATTAAAAAAAGATTCTTCCTGCATATTTCTAAATATAAAAAAACACATTTCAACTTTTCAAATGTACCTCTATAATTTTATACTGTATATTGTAGTATGGAAGAGAAAGTGTTAAATGTCTTTGGGATGCCCCTGGAACCCTGCTGTTACGATCCTATGACCGGCTATTTCAGAGATGGATTCTGCAGGACCATGGATACCGACACAGGCACACACGTAGTTTGTGCCAGGGTTACCGCCGAATTTCTATCCTATTCCAAGGAACGTGGTAATGATCTTATAACCCCCATTCCTCAATGGCAATTCCCCGGTCTGAAACCTGGAGATCAATGGTGCTTGTGTATCTCAAGATGGATGGAAGCAGAAAAAGCAGGTAAAGCACCTCCCGTAGTGTTAGAAGCAACTCATCAAAAGGCTCTGGAGTATACTACGCTTGAAAAATTAGTGGAATACGCCTGGAGCGCACCCTCATCAAAAACCTAAATACTTTTTTGTGGAGTCAAAAAAAAATATCATAGATATCTTATATTCCATTTTCCTTTCTGAGAAAACGAAGCATCACAGTGAGAAGATCATTGTAACAATTGCCATTGTAAGTTTCCTTTTACATCTGCTACTGATACTTATAAAAGACGTCATTCCCGGAGGATTGCCCTTTACATCAGATCTATTAAACAACCCCATTGCTGCAATCTATACTCCATTCTCATTTATTCTGGTATATGAAGTATATCTCCTAGTCTATTACCTGCCCAAATCCATATCACTGTATATAAGCAAACAATATGAGATCATAACGCTAGTCATTATCAGGCGAATTTTCAAAGACCTTTCTAATTTAGATCTTAACTCTAATTGGTTCGAAAACAGTTATGATCTCCAGTTAACATTCGATCTGGTGACAACAATACTGTTGTTTGGGTTGATCCTGCTATTTAATCGACTAAACCTGGCTAGAAAAAAGATGAGGGGAGATAAAGAGGAACCTACAAATACCCTTACAACACTCATTAAAAGAAAAAAAATACTGGCTATCATTTTAGTGCCGGTATTTATCATCCTGGCTTTTTACAGTTTTGGAACATGGATTTCTGATGTCCTGGGAGCAACCAATAATGGTATTCCTTCACTTGGAGACATAAACCTTATATTTTTTAATGAGTTCTTTACCATTCTGATTCTTGCAGACGTTTTATTGCTGTTATTTTCTTTTTTCCATACGGATCAATTCAATGCGGTGATCCGCAATTCCGGTTTTATTATATCAACCATCCTTATTAGACTCTCCTTTAGTACAACAGGACTTATTAATGACCTTCTGGTAGTGGTAGCAGTAAGTTTTGGTGTACTTATCTTATGGTTAAACAACAAATACTACTCACTTAATTAGAATAAAACTACTAACAATACTACTTGCCAAAGAGGGTAATGAAGTAGACCTGGCACCCTACCTATAAGGCAGTTTAAGCAATCCCGTTCAAAATATTAATTTAAAAAATGCGTTAGCACATAAGCATCATTAGCATGTAAGTATTAAAAACCTTTTTAAGAGGTATTTTCTTACATCAAATTTTTATTGAGTATCTTAATCCTAAATTGAATCTATTGAATACGGTAATTTTCTCCCCAATACTCAAAAGTATTGCAACCCCCATGGTTATTTTAAACGAAGAACTGTTAATCCAGGAAGTGTCTTTAGGGTGGCTTCAATCATATTCTTGCACAAAAAATAAGATAGAAGGCAAACCCTTTTTCGATAGCTGCCCACAAATTCCTATTTCGTTAAAGAAGGTATTTGAACACTGTTTAAAATCCGGAAATACATATTCTAAAAAAGCAGAAAAATATATACACCCCAATGGACACATCCAATGGCTGAACTGCGATGTTTCATCCATTACGGATGAAGAATTAGATACTAAATACCTCCTGGTACAGATAGAAGATATTTCAAGCCGTAAAAGAGAAGAGGAACTTTTATTAAGAGCTGAAAAAGTAGCCAAGATAGGAGGGTGGGAAGTAGACCTGTCTGCAAATAAAGTCTATTGGACCCAAATTACTAAAACCATACATGAAGTCTCAGATGATTATGTCCCGAATTTAGAAGAAGGTATCAATTTTTATAAACAAGGGCAGCACAGAGAAACTATCACAGAGTTGGTGAGTTTAGCTATGGCAGACGGCACACCCTGGGATACTGAACTGCAGATCGTAACCGCTAAGGGCAACGAACTATGGGTGCGGGCCAAAGGTGAGGTCGAAATTGTGGATGGGAAGCCCATCAGGATCTTTGGTACTTTCCAGGATATTGACGAACAAAAAAAGGCCGATATCGCTTATAAAAAAATAAACGATCGTTTGGCCATTGCAACAAAGGCCTCTCAAATTGGGATATGGGATTACGATATTGTCAATGAATCACTTTCATGGGACAATAATATGTACCGCTTATATGGAATCAAAGAAAATGAATTTACGGGTGTTTACGATGCCTGGGAATCTGCCATACATCCGGATGACATGGAAAGGGCCAAAAAAGAATTGAATGACGCAATACTTGGTTCTGAGGATTTTAACACAGAATTCAGAGTGGTATGGCCGTCTGGGGAAGTGCGCTTCATCAGAGCCTTTGCGGCAATTCAGAAAGATGCCGAGGGAGGTGTGCTGAACATGATTGGAACCAATTGGGACATCACAGAACTTAAAAGAGCCCGCATGGAGCTCGATAAAAGTGAAGAATCTTTTCAAGGTGCTTTTGATAATTCTGCCATTGGGATGGCTTTAGTGTCGCTGGATGGCACCTGGATAAAAGTCAACAAAAACCTTTGCAGTATTACCGGATATTCCGAAAAGGAGCTGATGAAACGGACGTTTGCAGATATTACTCACCCTGCAGACCTTGGAAACGACGAATTGTTAAAATCTGGATTAATAAGCGGCGAACGCAATTCTTATCAAACAAAGAAAAGATATTATCATAAAGATGGCCATATTGTCCATATCCTTATATCGGTAACAGGAGTAAAGAATATCAAAGGAGATCTTACCCATGTCATTTCACAGGTTCTGGATATCACCAAGATTGTAGAAGCAGAGGATAACCTTAAATCACTTGTTGAGATCACCAAGGACCAAAATACCAGTTTGTTGAATTTTGCACATATTGTATCTCATAATTTAAGGTCTCATGCAAGCAATATGACCATGCTTACTGAATTTCTTTTAAAGGAAACGGACCCTTCCGAATTACACAACATTGCAAACATGTTAAAGGATGCCTCGGTAAGCCTTAATGAGACCGTTTTCCATCTTAATGAAGTGGTTCAGGTAAAGACCGGCGGACTAGAAAAATCAAAATCGGTAGAACTGCTGGATATCATTTCGCAGGTGAAAAACAATATTAATGCCCTGTTGCAGGAAAAAAATGCTCAATGTTCCATTAAGATAGATAAACAAGTGAAGGTCTCGGCAATTCCGGCATATTTGGAAAGTATTTTTCTAAATCTCTTCACGAATGCTTTAAAATATTCCCATCCGAAACGTACTCCTATAATTGAAATTAATGTAAAGGACAAAGAGGATACTTGGTATGAAATCACTTTTTCAGACAACGGTTTGGGAATTGACTTAGAAAGACACAAGGACAAGATATTTGGTATGTATAAGACCTTTCACCAACATAAAGATGCAAAAGGGATCGGACTTTTTATTACTAAAAACCAGGTGGAAGCCATGAATGGTAAGATTCATGTTGAAAGCAACGTTGACAAAGGCACTACATTTAAAATATTATTAGAAAAAGCTTAGAATAACCAAAAAAATATGGGAAAACTTGAGAACATATGCATTATTGATGACGACCCTATTTTTATCTACGGCACCAAGCGCCTTATCAAAGAAACTAGCTATCAAGGAGACATAGAGGTCTATTTAAACGGAGAGGATGCCTTTTTAAAATTCAAAGATCAATTAAAGGAAGGAAAGATACTTCCTCCAATAATTTTTTTAGACCTTAATATGCCCATTATGACCGGGTGGGAATTTCTTGATGCAATTCATAAAATTCCTGAAATAACGTCTATGGATTTGGCGGTATACGTACTGAGTTCTTCCATTGATCCCAGAGATACACAAAAGGCAAGAGACTATGAACTTGTAAAAGACTTTATCTCTAAACCCATTGCAATGGACGTTTTAGAACGTATCCTGAACACTTAATCCCTTATCCCAGGCGTAAAATCCTGAGGGGCGTTTTGGGGTTGGTTAATGGTCCCGTTGCCTCCTGTATCATTATAAAGTAGCCATTCTGAAAAGAGGTATACCGGATTTCCTCTCAGAATGAAGGCATTGCGAACAGCACGGCCATCTTCAAATTCATGATTTGTTCCGGAGCCATCTTCCCCAATAACTCCAAAAACATCGATTACATTCCCAAAAGGGTCAACCAATACCAGATTATCATCTCCATTGGAATCGGCAGGACTATTAAATCCCGCTTCAAGTGATGGCACAAAACCATATGTCTGTGCAAAAGATTGAGCATCTGAGGCTATTACAGCAGCTTCTCCAGAATAAATTATAAGACTACTCAGGTCTAAAGAGGATCCCAGAGAAGTATTACCATTGGTATATCTGTCCAGATGCCAACCATTCAGCGATAAAGAATCATTTCCAGAATAAAATAATTCTACAAAACGGGCACTGCTAATATTATCGGGGTCCGCAAGTTCTGAGATAAACAAAGAATCTGAAGTAAACTCAGTGACAAAATCTTCACAGCGTTCCTTATTGAAACTCAGGTCTGTCTGAGATCTTACAAGTAATTGTGGCACATCATTTTCCGGATAATAAATTCCTGTAATAGCCCCCATTCCTTGAGGTACTAACTTTTGTGAAAAATCTGCATACCCACTGGTACGCAATAGCAATTGCTGGTCCATGCAATCTACTAGAATACGTTTTGAAATCTCCTCGGCAACAGCATAGGACTGTCCCAATTCTTCTTCACTGAATTCCAGGTTCTCTATGGTTATTAAGGTATTCGCATGCTGAAATTCAATATCTCCTATTGTTGTTACCATAGGAACAACAGCAGCTTGCTTGTCACAACTCTTTTCAATGTGCTTGCTTATGGCATGAGCAGGAATTCTACTCAAAATAAGGTTGCCAAAAGATGTGTAGGCACTTCCTAATGCAAATATCCCTTTGGACCTTCCAAGATATAACCCTTTCAAATGAAGATACACCTTATCTCCCGGAGAAAAACGGAGATAAGAGTCCCGAAGTTCGATTTCTATTTGAATTCCTGCTGTGGGGATTATGGCCTTATCCTGAACATGGAGTGTATTAAAAAAATTTCCCATTTCATCAGAAGATATTACATAGGCTTCAAGTATTAGATCTTGCAAAATTTTTGTGGTAGTCCCTTGATAAAGATCATAAACCCTTTGAAAAGTAGTATTTGCTTTTATATC
The DNA here is from genome assembly GCA_024639765.1 of Eudoraea sp. Taxonomy (GTDB): domain Bacteria; phylum Bacteroidota; class Bacteroidia; order Flavobacteriales; family Flavobacteriaceae; genus Muriicola. Next base: position 18,012 of record JAHEHU010000039.1, on the reverse strand, counting down.
AGAATTACAAAACGTAACTGGTGGTTTCCAATCATCTGAACGGATACAGCCAAAAAGCACCAGCGTCAACAAAATTGGCAAGACTCTATAAGTTCTATCTGTGGACATCATCGGAAACCTTTTTTATAAACTAATGGCCACATTTAGAAAAAAAGTGCGACCAAAGCCATGCCAATACTTGGGGCCAAAAGATGGGCTGCCTCTTAGGTTATCCTGAAGCATTTGCCCATAATTACCATTTCTGCTTTGTTCATACCCGCCTGTCTTGTATTTAACATCAAATACATTGTTTATGCTGCAAAAGACACTTATGTAATGATCATTGTACAACCATGACTTTCCTCCAGTGAGATTAAGGAGGTAAACGGGAGGAAGCGATTCCTGAGAAAGTATAGTGCGTAGGTTTTCATCTGTGGCTTCAGGAAATGGCAAACGAGTATTTGGATCCATTTTAAAACTTGCAGTTCGGGTAATAGTAGCAATATCTATATAAGTATTCGCTAGATAATTAGCTGTACCTGCTATCCACCAATAGGAAGGATCCCTGTATTCCATACCCACTGATAATGCAGTTTGAGGACCTTGGGATATATGATAATTTTTGATGCCTGCTATACCAAGATCAATATTTCCTTTACTTCGCTGCAGATCATCGCTGGCACCTGCGGAATCAAAATTTATTGTTACATCGGGGTCACTAGCGTATTGATATGCACCAAAGGCTGTTACAAAAGATGTTTTAACAGTAGGCGAAATATTATATTCCATACCTAATTCAACTCCCTTGTGTAGTTTATCCAATCCTGTCACTACTTCCTGTACAAAATCAGATCCAACTCCGGCATCTACATAAAAGAAATTTATCTCAGTTGCATTTTGAAATCGTGTATAAAAGGCGGATACTCTGGCTGTAAGTTTTGGTAATCTGAGCATATAGGTCAGATCTACACTATGTACTTTTTCATTTGAAATATTGGGTACCGCCTCATTATTTTCCCTCGGATTTATGTACAAAGACTTTAGCAAGGGAGGTCTTGTTCCAAGATATGCATGAGAGTTGAACCAGTGACGTGAAGTAAGTCTATAAGACAGGCCTCCTTTGAAAGAAATGTTATGAAAGCGTTTCAAGGCACCCTCTCCAAACGAATTTTGCAAATACCGCTCATTTAAGAAAAGCCCGTTTCTTTGAAAATCTCTAACAGCATATTCCCCCGCGACAAAAATGTCCCACTGTTTCCAAAAAAAACGGGCTTGTAAAAAGCTTTCCCAATACTGGGTATTAATCAGATAGTTATAATTGAATATCTCGTTTTGTCCTTTGTTCAAAGGTCCATCAACATCGTTACGAGTATTGGTGAAAGGATCCTTGTCTAATAATTCCTTTGCTCCCAGTAGGTCGCTGGATCTCGCAAAACTATGTCTCTTAGAACGCTGAAAACCAATCCCGCTATCTACTTTGAAGTTTTGGCTAATTGTGAGGTTCAATAAAGCATTACCAGTGAGTGAACTTTCCTTGTTTACATCATCATACCAGACGTAAGCTGCATTATTTTGCCGTGAATTATTGCTATTAGCCTCATATAGTTTAGCCCAGGACCATTGAGGATCTTCTTTTAAAGCCTCTTTTGCCTGATTTGCGCCAATAAAATTTGCCCCTATCGGACTATTGACATAGTAGCTGGGCATATACCTGTAATATGTAGGATCTGGGTTAGGGGCATCGTAATATCCTATCCTGCTGCTTGCAATATGACCAGATTGATGTGCCAGAGAAGCCCGGATCCGAATATCATCCGACTTGTACTTATAGTACATCATCCATATTGGTTCATGAAGCGTTCTAATTCTTGAGGACCTTATTGACCCCTCCTGCCATCCCCAGTAGGGATTGTATTTTGGACCCAATAAAGCTGCTGTCTCATCCGTAAGTGCTGCAGATCTTCCCCTGCTATTAGAGGAATTGATCATGGCTATTCCTACACTGTGTTTAGTTGAAAACGTATAGTCTATTGCCGAAAAGATAGCATATGCGTTATAATGGGTACCGTCTACATAGCCTTCCTGAGACCAGCGACGTGAGATTGACAAAGAGTATGCCAGGCCATTTTTGCGAATCCCCGAATGATATGTTGCCATAACTCTGTTCCTGTATGTTCTATTAGAAGCGGCAGCTGAAAATCTAAAACCAGGTCTTGCATTAGATGGTGACATGTCTATGGAAGTACTTCCCAATAGGCCTCCAAAGGCATTATCAGAGCCGGAGAGGCCATAGTCAAATTCCTGATTCCTTGTAACATCATTTAGTCCACCCCAATTATTCCATTGCGGTCTACCGTCCCAGGTACGATTCATGGGTATCCCGTTGATAAGAACCATGCCCTCATTAGAATCATATCCTCGTACCTTAAAATACCCCTGACTAAAATCGAACGCTGCCCTAGTGAGAAACACATCACGGGTAGCCTGCAATAACCCGGAGGCTGTTTCCAGGGTTGTATTATCAAAAAGATCGGCTTCCGTTAATGCTACCAAATTGTCCGTTTTTTCAATCTCAAAATTTTGTTCTAAATATATTTTCCCGATAATGATACTTTCTGTTTCTAGTAGTACGGGAAAGTATTTAGTAAGCATGTTAGGCGCAGAGAATATCAATTGTTGACTTCCTTTTAATTCTGTCTTAAGTGTGAATTCTCCCTTTTCATTGGTCCTGGTTTCTTCTTTTCCTTTTGCTAATTGCACCGCAATATCCCAGAGAGGTTTTTGATTTCGGTATTCCAGTACTACCCCTGAAATTGTGACCTTTTGAGCTTGTCCATTGGAAATACACAACAAACTCCCTATTACTAGGGCAAATTTGAATTTTTCATAAACACTATAACACCTCATCATTGAACAGAATAATTACTGCACTGTCATTTTCATCAGGACCAAAATAATGGAAGGTGCTGCAACCCCCTTGCATCTTTGAACACTACCTTGGATAAAGGATCGGGAAAAGGATCAAAATCTATCTATTATGACTGTTTTAAGAATCTGTTTATTACTTTTTTGCAGCCTTCAAATACACGCGCAAGACAAACATCTGTTTCATTTGTATACCATTGCCTTTTACAACGCGGAGAATCTATTTGACACGGAAAATGATTCTCTTGTTTTTGATGACGATTATTCTCCGGAAGGTTCATTTCAATGGACCAGCGTACGTTATAAAAAGAAAATTGAACACTTGGCCAAAGTTATATCGGGCATTGGGAAGCGATATAGAAAGGGTCCGCCTGATATACTTGGACTGTGTGAAATAGAAAATCTGACGGTATTACAAGATCTCATATCCCATCCTCTATTACGCCCTTTCAATTACGGTATCATTCATCAAGACAGCCCTGATGAGCGGGGTATTGATGTAGCCATGTTATTCAGCAAGAATACCTTCCTTCCGGTTTCTGTTAACTATCATTCATTAGATCTATTAAATGAAAAGCGGCATAGGGAACGCACAAGGGATCAACTAGTTGTTTATGGCTTTTTAGATAATGAAGCTGTCTATTTTATTGTAAATCATTGGCCCTCCCGTCGTGGGGGTGAAACGAGAAGCAAGCCTTTTAGAATTGCTGCCGCTGAATTGAACCTTAGTATAATTGATTCCATAATGCGCAAAGAGTTTATCCCAAGGATCATTGGAATGGGAGATTTTAATGATAATCCTACAGATTACTCATTTAAAAAGGTGCTACGAACAAAAAGAATGACTTTGAACTTCAAAGATTATGAACTATTAAATCCGTTTGAACAACTTTTTCTAAAGGGAGAAGGCAGTTTGGCCTATAGAGATCGATGGAGTCTTTTTGACCAGTTCTACATTAGCGGGAATTTGACAAACGGAAATACCCCGATACAACTGTGGAAAGCCGGTATTTATAATCCTGAATTCTTAAGGATACAACAGGGGCCATACAAGGGATATCCCCTGAGAACCTACGCAGGTGGGCGCTATACAGCCGGGTATAGTGATCATTTTCCGGTCTATATATATTTGATAAAGGAGCAGCCTCTACTCCGGAACCACTAACTTAATATTCCGCCACTTTACTTTAATGCCTCCTCCGTCATGGATTTGCAAGGCTATGGAGCCCACCCCGGCTCCAATGGCGGCATCATTAATACTGACCATCTGTATCCCATTGAGCCAGGAAGTGAGTTGATCACCCATTACCCGGATCTTTAAAGTGTTCCATTGTCCTTCTCGTAAGACAAGCTCCTTTTCGGCCTCCGGCTTTATGAGCCATCCCCGGCCATAGGATTCGTAGACCCCGCCGGTATGCTTCCCTTTTGGAGCCACCTCCACCTGCCATCCACTTACCTTGGTGCCTTCAATAGTAGATCTGATAAATACACCACTGTTGCCATCTGCTTCCTGTAAGAATTCCAGGCTTACCTCAAAGTCCTTATACGCTTCATCTGTGGCAAGATACCCATACTGGGCATCAGGGCCGCTTTCTGAGACCAGAAGGCCGTCTTCCACATACCATTTTTCGGTGCCATATATGGTCCACCCCGTGAGGTCTTTGCCGTTAAAAAGTGATTTTTCCTGTGCCAAAAGGATTACAGAAAACAGGCATGTTACCAGTGTAAGTAGATATTTCATAATAGTTGTTTTTAATTGAACCATTGAGCCCAGGGGATACGGCTTAAGATAAGCACCAACCCCAGTCCGTAAAATATGGCAATACTTTTAAATTTTTTGTTTCCTTCCATAAATTTCTTGTGCCTGGACCAGCCGATGGTAATTAAAACAATAGCCAGGATATTTACAAAAGGATGTTCTACCGCTAACAAACGAGCAGCTGAATTCATACCTCCCATGCCCAGGGTTTTTAAGGCATTAAAGCCACTTGCTGAAATAAAATACAGTAGCAGGCCTATTATCAGCTGCATATGGCAAAGGATCAAAGTAAAGAGGCTTAGACGGTAGTCCTTTTGTAAGGTGAACATGCGTTTGCCAATTAGGCCCGTAATGGCATTAGCCACTGCTAGAAACAGAAGGGCCAATACAATATAGGCCAAATAGGAATGTAATACTGATATCCAATCGGTCATAAGACTATCTTTCATTATGGTTTATTTCGCCTAAAAGTAGTAATTTTTTCCATTAAAAAACCCCGCCAATGGCGGGGTTCTGTATAGAATTTGATTTAAAGGTTCTTAGTTGAAGATATAACGAAGGCCAACTTGTGCCTGCCATCTTGAACTCTGGATCCCCTGGTCATCTAATTGCTCTAAACGGGAAGGTAAATTAGGGTCGAAAGAGAATTCCGGATCCGGACCTGCCGTTTCAGTTCGCAATAGACCAACATTACTGCTGATGAATTTCTGTTTTCCCCAATCCTCATTTAAGAAGTTAGTGAAGTTAAAGATATCTATTGAGAACTGGAAGGTGTGCATTTTTGTACCTCCAAAATCCAAAGAGAAATCTTGCAAGAATTTAAGGTCTATGATGTTGCTCCAGGCTCCATCTTCTCCATTACGCTCTGCATACTTTCCTCTTCTATTGTTCAAATATTCATTGTCTGAGATAAAGGCATCCAGGGCGGTCCACTGTTCTGCAGCCGTTACACCATTTCTGTCTACCAATGTAATTTCGGTTTGATCTCTTGGAATATATATCAAGGCGTTGTCTCTGGAATCATCATTCAATAGATCTCTTCCTTCCTGATATACGTAGCTCACAGGATTAGATCTTGATCCCTGATAAAACAACCCAAGGGTCGATTTTACATTATCGTTCCACTTAAGTTCATACGAAACATTTGCCAAGAATCGATGGTCCTGGGCAAAGTCTGATCTGGTTATAGGCAGGGCCGAATTCTTTCCGTTTACAGACTGTATGTTTCTCCACTGAGAGCTGTTCTGGGAAGAAGTACCATCAAAAATGGAATTGGCATCACCATATGCCCAGGTAACACTTCCAGAGAAACCACCGTAATACGGCTTGGTTATGGTTACAGAAGAGTTCCAGGAATCCCCGGCACCAGTGTTAGACAGTAAGTAAACACCTCCATAGGCATTGTCTATCCTGTCCCCCCTATCATATATAGGTCTGTTATCTGCTCCATTCAGAGTGCCAACAGGCCCACCAAGGTTGAGGTTTTCGTAATACACTCCATTTACATTTTCATTGAAGATCACTTCAGCAGATGCTACAAGTCCCCAAAATGGTAACTTCTGATCTAATCCAATACTATATTTGAATACTTGTGGTAAGGTGAAGTCTTTTGCGATCAGATCTATATTACCACCTGTACCACCAGATCCTGGTGCTACGTTCACCGGCTGGCTGTTGATATCAGGGTTAAAACCGGGAACTGTGGTATTAAAGATAGCGGCAAAACCACCGGTTACACCATTATTATTATAGGTACCTCCTGGCCATACCAATGGCAATCTGGACGTAAAGATCCCCAGACCACCACGAAGTTGGGTAGAACGGTCTCCATTAACATCCCAGTTAAAACCAACACGGGGTGAAAAGTGTGTTTTGGTATCCGGACCTTGACCTACGCGTGCTCCTTGCAGATCTTTTCCTGCAGCTTCAAGCAGTCCAACTGTTCTGTTGTTGAAATCATCATTCACAGGTCCATCAGACCAGATAGGGAAATCAAAACGAATACCTGCTGTAAACTTGAAGTTATCGGTAACCTGTACCTCATCCTGCGCATAAAAACCTAATTGAAAAATATCGAAGGCTGAAGCTCCATCAGATTCATCACCAACCGTTCCGTCTCCTACCAGAGAATATCCTTTCTGGTAGAAATCCAGGTTTTGATTTAATAGGAAATCGTTCACTGATAAATAGGTATAATCTCCATAATTAAAAGCAAAGAACAAGTTCTTAACCTTAGAGTATTCATTATGGGTACCTAAGGTAATATTGTGTCTACCTGCAAAGATCTCGAAGTTATTGGTAAAAGTAAATATATCCTGATCTAATAAGTTAGCAGTAGAAAAAGGTTCCGCTCCAAAAGAGATAAACCCACTCCCATCTACAATATCAACCGTAGGGAATGGATCTCCGCTAGGGTCCCTGTCATCCCTTACAGCTGTATATCCAAGGATAAAACTGTTCGAAAACTTATTACCATTATAGTTCCATTCCAAGGCAGTAGAGTTCGTAGTTGTCTCAAATGCTTCAGATCCATTGATAAAACCAATGCTATTAAAATCTGAATTTCGAGCCTCCAGGTTATCTGCACCTACATAACTGTGCCGTAAAGAAAGTTTGTTATTATCATTGATGTTCCAGTCTAATTTGGCAGTGATCTTGTCACTAACTAAGGTTCTGGTGTTGCTTGTATATCCTCCTGGATCATACCCATATGTAGTGATCAAATACTGGCGCAGGCTTTCCAACCCGGCTGCATCTGTATCTCCTATATACTGTGAAGAATTGAAGGGCTGAGGTGTTTCATCATCCTGACGTTCGTAGTTGAGGAAAAGGAATAACTTGTCTTTCACCAAAGGACCTCCAAAACGAACCCCATAAGTTGAGGCAGAAAAATCAGCTAACTTTTCCCTGCTTTCGCCATCACCTAAAAGACTTGGTGGTGTTTTACCGGCCAAAGACTCATTTCTCATAAAATAATACGCAGAACCTTCCCATTCATTGGTACCAGATCTGGTAATGGCACTAATAGCACCCCCGGCAAAACCAGCGATACGAACATCATACGGTGCCAATTGTACCTGGAATGATTCAATAGCATCTACAGAGAAAGGATTTACTCCCGTTTGCCCTCCATTGGTACCAGAACCTGCCAGACCAAACACATCGTTGTTCACTGCTCCATCAATATAGATGGCGTTGTAACGGTTGTTCTGTCCCGCAAGTGAAATAGAAAATCCATCATTTCCTTCAGTTAAAGTAGCCTGAGGAGTTATCCGGATAAAGTCGGCCAGGGAACGCGAAGCCGCTGGCAAGGTCTGGATCTGACGATTGCTTATCGTTGTTTCCGCTCCTGTTTTATTGGAGTTAAAAATCCCTCCCTGTGAAGCCGTTACGATGATCTCATCCAAAGCCGTAGCAGACTCTGCTAATTTTGGATTTATCCTGGAGGATTCACCTAATTGCAGGAAGATACCTTGTTCGTTAAATTCTTCAAATCCAATGTAGGAAATAGAAATGGTGTACGGGCCACCTGGCCTCATCCCCCCGATTCGATAAAATCCATCTAAATCAGCCGCAGCACCATACACTGTCCCTGAAGGAACGTGAATTGCCACCACATTGGCACCGGAAAGTGGTTCCCCGGCGACGTCAGTAACCCTACCTCCTATGGAGGCAGTTGTTACCCCTTGTGAAAAAGCCATTGCGGTCATTAAAAAGGCCGCAAAGGCGAAGTAAATTTTTTTCATTTGTTCTCGGTATTAATTAGTTATTATACTGTCTGCAAAAGTCAAATAATTAAGATACTTCCACATTAAGACAGTGTTAAATTAAGGAGAACAAATTTAACATATATTTTGCATTTTGCATGTTTAATCCGGGAAGAATTAAACACCCAAAGAATAAATACAAAATTGATCAATTATTTCTTAAAATATTGCAATAACTGCAATGTAGAGGTGTCGTGATTTGAAATTTCAGAGCCTTCAATATCCTTTAAAGTAGTAGTTGCTAATTGTTTCCCTAATTCTACGCCCCATTGGTCATAGCTAAAAATGTTCCAGAGCACGCCCTGAACAAAGATCTTGTGCTCGTATAAGGCAATAAGGGCACCTAAACTAGCAGGCGTTAATTTATCTATTAAGAGTGTATTGGTGGGTTTGTTCCCCTCAAATACCTTGAAGGGCACCAACTTTTTAATGGCCTTTTCTTCCATGCCCTTGGCTAACAGTTCCTCCCTTACTTCATTGGCCGTTTTTCCATTCATCAGGGCCTCCGTTTGTGCAAAGAAATTAGCCATCAGTTTTTGATGATGGTCCGTATTTCCATAGAGCGATCTTTTAAACCCGATAAAATCTGCAGGGATCAGCTTGGTTCCCTGGTGTATTAGCTGAAAGAATGCATGCTGGGCATTGGTGCCCGGTTCTCCCCAGATGATGGTCCCAGTCTGATAGGTGACCGGCTTACCATTCCTGTCAGTGCTTTTCCCATTACTTTCCATGATACCTTGTTGAAAATAGGCTGAAAACCTACTGAGATATTGGGTATAGGGAATAATAGCCTCTGTTTCTGCTTTATAGAAATTGTTATACCAAATACTCAATAATCCCATAAGTACGGGAATATTGTCTTTAAATTCTGCCGTTTTGAAGTGGGTATCCATCTCATGGGCTCCCTCTAACAATTCTTCGAAGTGTTGGGGGCCAATCGCAAGTGCAACGGAAAGACCTACAGCACTCCAAAGCGAAAATCGCCCGCCTACCCAGTCCCACATAGGAAAAACATTTTCGGGTGCTATGCCAAATTCTGCTATTTTCTCCGTATTGGTAGAGACCGCAGCAAAATGATGAACAATATCTGCCACAGATGCTTTTTGCAGGAACCATTCTTTAATTGTGAGGGCATTGGTGAGGGTTTCCTGGGTGGTAAAGGTCTTGGAGACGATAATAAAAAGGGTGGTCTCAGGATTGAGTTCCTTTAGGATCTCCTGTACATGGTCTCCGTCTATGTTACTTACGAAATGGGTCCTGAGGTGGTTCTTGTAATACTTCAATGCTTCTGTGACCATCACCGGACCAAGATCCGATCCGCCGATCCCAATATTGACCACATCTGTGATGGTCTTCCCTGTATACCCTTTTTTTTCGCCCGATATAACGGACTCCGAGAATTCCCTGATATGGTTCCGAACCTCATAGACCTCAGGAACTACATTAACTCCGTCAACCAAAATAACCTCATCCTTCCCGGCACGTAAAGCGGTATGCAATACAGCCCTACCTTCAGTTTCATTGATACTATCCCCCTCAAAATACTTGGTAATGGCATCGGCCAGCTTCACATCATCTGCAAGTTCCAACAGGAGCTCTAAAGTGTTATTTGTGATCCTGTTTTTGGAGAAATCGAGAAGAAAGTCGTTCCACTGTCTTGTGAATGCAGTTGCCCTTTTTGGGTCCTTTTCGAAAAGATCTTTGAGTTGCTGCCCTTTGGTTTGGTTATAGTGCTCTGAAAGTTTTCTCCAGGCGGAGGTAGTGGTTGGGTTAATGTTCTCTAAGGACATTTTAGGGATTAAGTGTTAGTAGTTCTTCTGATGATTCTTCCTGAAACTCTATACAATCTAGTTGTGTTTTTATCGGATCCATATACTCGTAGAAGGCTGGCCTTAACGCCTCTGCTAGTGGTTCCGCGGCCGGGAGTTCTTCACGAAGCGGATCTACCTGCCTTCCATTTCTCCAAAAACGGTAACATACATGAGGGCCTCCTGTGTTCCCTGTCATTCCTATCCATCCAATGACATCGCCTTGTTTTACATATTGTCCCTGTTTTACATTTTGAGCCTTCATATGCAAGTATTGGGTGCTGTAGGTGCCATTATGACGAATCTTCACATATTTTCCATTTCCCCCTCTTCTGGTAGATTCTGTAACCACTCCATCTGCAGTAGCTAAGATAGGGGTGCCAATAGGGGCGGCATAATCTGTTCCTTTATGGGGTCTTACCTTGTAGCCATAGTAGCGAATCTTCCTTTTTAAATTATACCTGGAAGACAGGCGACCAAATTTCAAGGGAGCCCTCAGAAATGTGCGACGCAGATTGTTTGACTCATTGTCGTAATATTCTTGTATATCAAGGGAATCATTATGATACGCAAAGGCATAAAAGGGTTCGCCCCTGTGTTCAAAATATGCTGCTTTTATAGCACCTGCTCCGGCATAAATACTATCATTGATATACTTCTCATCATAGATGATACGGAACTTGTCCCCGGCATCGAGCTTAAAAAAATCAATGGTCCAGGCATAGATCCCGGACAATTCATTTACCATTAGGTAATCTATATTTTGTTTTACGATCACATCAGATAGATTTCCACCTTTTGGAATGACGCCAGATGCTTCCCGTTGCACCAATTTCACTTCTTTCCTTCCTTTGTATGCCGTTACTGAATCGCGGAAATCAACAACAGTGTAGTTAATAGGGTCGTTCTCATAAACAAAGATCTGGGCTATCTGAGAGGTGTCCCTGGATCTAAGGATGGCATAAGGATTCCCTACCCGTATCCTTCGAACATCAAAAGTGTCTTTAAATTTTTGGGTAAGTTCATAGATCTTGGGATAATCTACCTTGTTACGGGTCATCAGATTCCCAAAAATATCGCCCTTTCGAATAGTATCTTCTACTACATCGAACTCACTAAGGTTAAACCCATATTTGTTGATCTTGGTTGGAATATCAACCTTTGGCACTTTCGCCAGTTGATCATCCTCGGTGGTACTTGTTTTATCCTCACCACAAGAGGACAGCAGAATACATGCTAAAAAGAGGCCCCAGTATTTATGCATTGTCTTATATAACTTTTTCAGGATTAAACAGATGGTCTACCCATTGTTTCCCCCAATTATCTAATTCTTGTTTGCTGTGCAATTTCGGAAAAAACACAACCTTTTGAAAACTTGGCGGCAGATATTCTTTCCAATTGGTTCCTCCTGTTGCTTCAATGGCTTTATCGCCTTTGTTCAAATACCTGTAGGCAGACCCCATATGCATCAAAGGCCAATTTACATTGGCATTCATATCCATCTTTCTTAACGCATCTTTGAGGGCTTTATTATTTCGTCCTTTTTCCGGTAATTTCAGGTATTTATGGTATATGGTATTTCCTTCAACTTCTTTGGCGATCCTGATAAACCTTGGCGTATACCTGTATTCGAATTGCTTAAGGGTCAGCGTCTTTTCTCCAGTACTCCGGTCTGTAGCTCCTTTCTTCCAATATATATGCTCATAGAGGTCCTCGATGGCGTTGTCTTTGGAAAACTGATCCCTTTCAGAATTATGGACCAGGTTCTCCAGGGGCGTTGCGTAGATCTCGATCATCCTGTACTGTGCAGATTGAAATCCGCTAGATGGTAAAAGGGCCATTCTGTAACGAAGGAATTGCTCCCGTTCCATACCATTAATCATGATACTGAAGGAAGAGATAAGTGCCTTGTAGTAATTATTGATACGATTGGCTTTTTCTATAAAATGGTCAGCGTCCTGAGACTGGTCATCAACGATCTGTTTTTGTTCGTGGATAATGAGTTTAAAATAAAGTTCCGTGATCTGATGATACATGATAAAGATCTCCTCATCCGGAAAATACGTGCGCGGAACTTGCAAGCTCAGGAGTGTATCCAGATGGATATAATCCCAATACGTTAGGTAGCGCTGATACAATAAGCCGTCTAGATAAGAGCTCAGGTCCTGCCCGGAATCCTTGTATTTCTCGGCTAGTTTTAAGATCTGGGAATCTATCTGATCTTTATCTTTCATTTTATTGTTAGTCCATTATGATCTTGAACTGATGTTTTAAGCCATTATAGCCTTCAAGATCAGCTTTTAGTGATCCCACGGCAAGGTCTGCCTTAATTCTGATCGGGATCTTATTAAGGTCATTTGAAACCCATAAGGTGAGACTCTCCTGTTCTTTAAAAACGCGTCCCGACTGCACATAGGGTCTAAAACTCAGACATTCTACTTTGCCAAACTTGGTTTTAAGGATCTCTTTCCCGAGGTATTTTAATTTGAACTTAAAGATACCGTCATCGTCATAGAGCATATTGAGGTCTATAGACTCCCCTATGACCAGATCCTTGGCCTTATAATTATTTCGCAAATAATAAAAAGCAGAAACCAGGTCCTGAATCTCTTCTCCAAAGGTAAAATTAAACTTTTTATTGTTCTTCTTATCGTTGAGAAGTGCTTCTTTCTTTTGATAATCGAAGTTAATCTCAATATCCTTGGTATAACCACCCTCATCTATTTTCCGAATAAACTTGTAGGGCTTGCCATTTTCCATATCAAAATAACTTTCATAGGTATCATCTACCTTAAAAAAGATACTGGCAAAACCTGTGGTCTTTCCATTCCCAACAACATGGTATACAGGAACATCCCCAACGCTAGCGGTTTTAACATGTAAGGTGGCATAGCTGGCATTCAGAAAACCGTAATGGATCCTGAATTTTAACCATTCCCCGGGTTTGAATGACTCCTGAATATGCTGCGCGCACAGGATCCCTTGGAAAAATAAAAATAAAACCAGCGTTGTTCTTTTCATGTATAATTTTCTTCAAAATTAGCAATTCGGCCCTGATAGCCATGTCGTTAACGTTAATTAAACAATATTTATTCCAAACTTGTGCACAAAAAAAAGCTCCGACGAGCGTCAGAGCTTTTTCCTAAATAACCAACCAAACTTTAAATTATGAAAAACCAATACTTAAAGTTATAAGGGAACCACCCCTTATGACAACAAATCTAATACATCTTACTGTAAATTGGTTTCGTTTTAACGAAATTTAACTCCACAGTTAACAATTATTTATTAAATCACTTAAAAAATGGGAAACCGCGAGGTATTTCACTAGAGAGTTCCTCTGGATTCCTGTTCCCTTTCGATTGCTTCGAATAGTGCTTTAAAGTTCCCTTTCCCAAACGACTTGGCTCCTTTACGTTGGATAATCTCAATGAACATTGTAGGTCTGTCCAGGATCGGTTTTGTGAAGATCTGAAGCAAGTATCCTTCATCATCCCGGTCAATTAGAATACCTAGATCTCGTAATGGAGCAAGGTCCTCATCAATTTCTCCCACCCTATCCAGAACATCTTCATAATATGTCACGGGAACGGTAAGGAATTCCACTCCGCGGTCTCGTAAAGAAGAAACAGTAGCAATAATGTTATCCGTGGCCAAGGCCATATGTTGTACCCCAGCTCCATTGTAAAATTCAATATATTCCTCTATTTGGGATTTCTTCCTTCCTTCAGCAGGTTCATTGATCGGAAATTTTATACGTCCATTGCCGTTACTCATCACCTTACTCATTAAGGCAGTATACTCCGTTGATATATCCTTATCATCAAAGGAGACCAACTGTGCAAAGCCCATGACATGTGCATAAAAATGGCACCATTTATTCATTTCGTTCCATCCCACATTCCCTACCATATGATCTATGTATTTCAGCCCTACATCAGTGGGCTGATAATGAGGATTCCAGGCCTTGTAGCCAGGCATAAAAATACCTTTATAGTTACTTCTTTCCACAAATACATGTACTGTTTCCCCATAAGTATGGATACCAGATAGGACCACTTCACCTTTATCGTCTTCCAACGTTTTAGGTTCAAAATAAGATTCCGCTCCCCGTTGCACTGTTTCTTTATAGCTTTTGCGGGCATCGTCTACCCAAAGTGCTATCGCCTTAACACCATCACCATGCCTGTCTATATGTCTGTTTATATCGCCTCCGGATTTTAATGGAGAGGTAAGGACCAATCTGATCTTATCTTGCTGTACCACATAAGAGACCCTGTCCTTTAAGCCTGTTTCCAAACCGGCATATGCCAGAGGTTGAAAACCCCAGGCGGCCATGTAATAATACGCTGCCTGTTTGGCGTTTCCCACATAAATTTCTACATGATCTGTCCCTAATAAAGGGAGGAAATCTTCTGCTTCTGGATTCTCTTTTGGTAAGTGTAATGAAGTGTTATCTAATGTAGCCATGATATATTTTTAAATTGATAGTTTTTAAAGTCAAAATAGTTTTACGAAAATAATTTCAGGAATACTACCACATGGCTCTCAGATGGGGGGTAATATCTATTCTAGTGTGTACCATAATACGTTCAATTACCTTACAAATATCGTAAAAAAGGAGGAAAGCGGAACGATATTAAAGGAGTAACAAGGAGTGATCTTCTTTTTGCAGCACTTAGAACCAATACCCTATACTAAAGAACAGATTTCCATCGTCGTTCTCAGGTGACCAGGAGTATATGATTTCAACCGGTCCAAAAAAGGATTCCCAGCCATAGCCCACTCCGTACCCGGTATAATCTGGGGCAGTAAACCATTCTCCAGTTCTAAAAATATCATCATCTACATTAGAAATATTAGCGGCAAAGAGCATATGGTTCTTGGGGCTAAATTCATAATCTAACCTGGCATATGCTTTAACGTAGCTATTCCCCGGAAGGCTTATGAAATCGTATCCCAGAAAAGGTTCAAAATTATTAAGAGGTTGATTCCCATATCCTCCCAAAACAAAATCAAAAGCTGCTACCCTGGAAGTACCCAATTTAAAACCCCCTGATGTTTCAATGTTGAGCGACAACTTAGGAAATAGCGAAAATGCCGTTCCCATTGTGGCCTTAGCAATAGCGAATTCTTTAAAGTTATCATTAAAGTCTGATGACCATATGTAAAAATGCAGGTCTCCATTGAAGTAAAGTCCCTTCGAAGGAAAATGCTTATCGTCATAGGTGTCCAGAATGAGTTTGCCGTAGGTTGATAAATAGTTACTTTTCTCAAAAAAAGTAGCCGGGCTCGTAGCAGGTGGCGGCTGGGTTGAGTCATTCGCAATTTCGTTAAGTGTCTTTGTGCTGTATTTCAATAATTTGTGTTCAGCCCCAACTACGAAAGCAAATTCTTCCTGTATGACCGTTTGCAGGTACACCTGATTGGTAAAATCGGATACATCTAAATTTATGTTATTAATATTTGTATTTACCGGTATTTCAAAATTGGATTGCAATGCCAGACCGTAGTCTATCTCCTTATTGAACTCGTAAAAACTGGAATTAAAACCGAAACTCCAGTAAAACCCTCTGTCCACATAATATTGAAAATTATACCGAACATTATCCCCAAGAATAAGATCTAGGGACGCTACATCGTCATTCATTAAAAAATTCTTTTTGGTAAGATTTATTAATGCAGCACTCTTATATAAATTGTCATAATGAGCAGCGATCCTGAGGAATGTCTTATTCGTATTCTCTGCAAGGTTCATTGTTAGGTCTTGTCCCAGGCCGTTGGTAGTTAGTTCATAGCGAATAGTATTGAAATTTCCAGTGGCCACTAAATTGCTGATCCCCTGTTGTAATTTGGTAAAACTCAATTTCTCATTAAGTTTGATCCGAAGTTTTCCCTTGATATATCCCCTTGAAAAATTATCATTCCCCTTGAGTATAAGTCTGTTCACAACGAGCGAATCTACCTGTTTAATATTCGGTTTCTTTACGAAGGGTTTCATCTGTTGGGAAGCAAGCGATCTCAGGGATTCTATATGCTCCATGGCCGCAGCCTCTCCTGTGTTGATGATAGTATCCTTACGTGCAAAATCGATCACCGAAAATTCATCCATATCAGGTTTAATATAAATATCGGTAAGGCCAGACTTTCGCTCCATATCTTTTATGGTCCTGAAATTATTGATCTGCAATAAGATCTCTGTAGCAGACAATAATGAGGACCTGTCTCTTAGACCATGTTGTACGTCTACGCCAATAAGTATATCTGCACCCATGGCCTGAAGTTCTTCCACGGGATAATTGTTTAGTACACCTCCATCTATCAATACTTCTCCTTCCACCTCCGAAGGCTGAAAAAGAGAAGGAAAGGTACCACTAGCCAGAATAGCCTCCGGGAGATAACCTTTGTTCAGCAACACTTCTTTCCCTGTCTCAACATTCGTTGCAATACAGAAAAAAGGAATTGGAAGTTCATTAAAATCATTTATATCTTTTACGCTAAAAAGTAATTGCACCAGGGCATTGTAAATATTTTGCCCGCTAGAGAGTCCCTGTGGGAAAGACAATTTGAAATCATTGAAGGGCAGGGTTAGAGCATACCGTTCAGAATCTTCTTTTTCATAGAAGGTCTTGGCATCTCGTGGAAGGTTGTCCTGGATAAGATTCGTTAAATCAGTATTTCTAAAAATAGAGTCGAGTTGGTCCGCAGAATATCCTGAGGCATAGAGAGCTCCCACTATGGCACCCATGCTTGTACCCCCTATATAATCTATGGTAACCCCGGCCTCTTCTATGACCTTTAAGGCCCCTATATGGGCCAATCCTTTGGCTCCTCCCCCGCTTAAGACCAATCCTACCTTGGGCGGCTTCTGTTCAGGATCCGATTGACCTAAAGACTGAAAGCAGCTCACAAGGACTACCAGAAAAAGGAAACATCTACACATAGAGTGAAGATAGAAGATTAATGAAAGTTTTCATATATTTTCTTTGCTTTAGACCACCCTACTACTTCGCTAAGGTCTTCAAGGGAAGCTTCTTTGATCCTTTTTACCGATTTAAATTTCTTAAGGACCTGCTCGGCTGTTTTGTCACCAATACCATCTATATCTTCCAGGACAGAATCGAAGGCATTTTTACTCCGCTTGTTCCGGTGAAAGGTTATGCCAAATCTATGGGCCTCATTTCGTAATTGCTGAATGATCTTTAAAGATTCTGATTTTTTATCCAGATAAAGAGGTATTGGATCATCAGGGAAATAGATCTCTTCCAATCTTTTTGCAATTCCTATGATGGCGATCTTTCCTCTTAGGTTAAGTGCCTCCAAACTTTTCAGGGCAGATGATAATTGACCCTTTCCACCATCTATCACAATAAGTTGCGGTAGTGATGACTCTTCTGCAATAAGTCTTTTGTAACGCCTAAAGACCACTTCTTCCATAGACGCATAATCGTCCGGGCCCTCTACCGTTCTTATATTGAAATGCCGGTATTCTTTCTTTACAGGCTTTCCATTTCTGAAAACAACACAAGCCGCAACAGGATTGGTACCCTGAATATTAGAATTGTCAAAACATTCTATATGTCTTGGCTCCTCTGATAATCGCAGGTCCTTTTTCATCTGAGCCATGATCCTGTTCACATGTCGGTCCGGATCCGTGATCCTGATCTGTTTAAAACGTTCCTGTCTGTAAAATTTGGCGTTGCGTTCGGACAGCTCCAGGATCTTTTTTTTGTCTCCTAATTTAGGAATCGTGAGTTTAAGATCTTCGGGTAAT
>JAHEHU010000109.1 GCA_024639765.1 Eudoraea sp. | reverse complement strand
ACATAGTTGATATCTTTCTTTAAGTCGCGTATGTTAGCCATCTCACTTGTTTTTTGGCAAAAGTAAACTTTAGATCGCCTCCTTAAAGAAAAAAGCTGTTTTTCTTTTACAGCGTAATCTCAAGAAGCTTACAACCTGCTGTTTTCAATGCTATCATCTTTGAACTTGCGGGCAGTAAAACGGTCTCTCCTTTTTGTACCCTGGTATCTCCGTGTTCATTCCCTACCTCAACCTCTCCTTCCACACACATGTAGATTGTAAAAGAATCCCGATCTGTTGTATCCTGAATAAGATCTCTTTCCAAATGAAGAAAATTGGTGTTAAAATAAGGACAGGAGACCATGGGGTTTACAGTATCTTTCTTATTCTCGTATGATACCTTAAAATCATCTTTCTGGTCAAAGTCAATCGCTTCCAGGGCCAGTTCTGTATGTAACTCCCTTAGATTTCCTTCTTTATCGCGTCTGTTAAAATCATAGACGCGATAGGTAACATCCGATGTTTGTTGAATTTCGGCAAGCAATACCCCTGCCCCTATGGCATGTATCTTCCCCGTATTGATAAAAAAAGTGTCGCCAGATTTCACCTTTTCGTAATTCATATACTCTAGGAGCGTATTGTTTTCCAGACTTTGAACATATTCTTCCCTGCTAACTGGCTGGTTGAACCCAACGATAAGATTTGCATCTTTCTCGGCATCCATGATATACCACATTTCTGTTTTGCCGAAGGAATTGTGTCGTTCTTTAGCCAAAGCATCATTTGGGTGCAGCTGAATGGACAGGTCTTGTTTAGCATCAATAAATTTTATCAAAATAGGAAATTCCTTCCCAAACCTGTCAACAACTGAGGCTCCCAATAATTCATTCGCCCTGCTCTTTATAAGTGTATTTAATGAAGTTCCTTTTAAAGAGCCATTGGATACTACAGATACATCGCCTTCTACCCCTGATAATTCCCAACTTTCACCGGTAATATCACTGCTGATTGGCTTATTGAGTTGCGCACCTAATTTGATGCCACCCCATAAGCGTTCTTTTAAGATGGGATGAAATGTAAGCGGATACAAATCATTCATTGCTGTTTCTTTAATGCCTTCAAGGCCCTGGCTATGTGCTGGGATGCACTCATACTATTGAAGACCATAATAACCTTTCCTTTTTTGTCAATAACATAGGTCTCTCTCCCAGGAAGAAGATTAAATAAGGCCTTTTCTACCTTAAATAGTTTTCTCACCTTGTTTCGGGTATCTGCCAATAATATAAAAGGCAATTTATATGTGGAAGCAAATTTACGATGCGAAGATTCAGAATCGGCACTGATCCCGATGACCTCCGCTCCTCGTTCGGTGAATTCCTCATAACTGTCTCTGAATGAACAAGCTTCTTTTGTGCAACCTGGGGTATAATCTTTTGGATAAAAAAATAAGACCAACGGTTTCTTCCCTATATGATCTTTGCTATCGAACATATTTCCGTGTTGATCAATCAATGTAAAATGCGGAGCAGCATCTCCAATAGCTAAGCCCATAATCTATCCAGAATAGGTTACAAAATTTCTTGGGGTTTCATACAATACCACTTCAAGGTCCTTATTCTTTTCAATATGTGATCTCAATTTATTCCATATCACAACAGCAATATTCTCAGCGGTGGGATTAAGGTCTTTAAATTCGGGCACTTCCAGGTTGAGGTTTTTGTGATCCAGGGCTTCCTCAACTTCAGATTTTATAAGGTCCTTAAGAACTTTCATATCCATCACAAAACCGGTTGAAGGATCTATTTCACCAGTAACACTCACGATCAATTCATAATTATGACCATGAAAATTTGGGTTATTGCATTTTCCAAAAACTGCATCGTTCTTTTCATTGCTCCAGTCTGCTTTGTATAATCTGTGTGCAGCATTAAAATGTGCGCGGCGGCTTACTTTGACACTCATGATATATTCCTGTTTTGAATTAAGTGATCGTAGAATTTTTCAAATATGATCTTAAACCAGGCCGTATATTTTTGAGGAGCAGATTGAATATCTTGTTTGATATCCTCTGGTCTCATCCATTTCCAACTAGCAACTTCTTCCTTATTAATCTGAGGATCCCCTTCAAAAAAACCCATCATCACATGGTCTAACTCATGCTCGGTAAGGCCGTTGTCGAATGGTGCTTTATAGATAAAACTGAAAAGTTCCTTCAGTTCTGTCTTAAATCCCATCTCCTCCTGAAGCCTTCGTTTTCCGGCCTCAATGTTAGATTCGCCAAGACGTTGATGACTACAACAGGTATTGGTCCATAAGAGTGGTGAATGATATTTTTCTGCTGCCCTTTGCTGCAACATGGTTTCCCCTTTGGCATTCATTATAAAAACAGAAAAAGCCCTGTGCAGGACTGCTTTTTCGTGGGCCTCCATTTTTGGCATGGTCCCAATTTCTTCGTCTTTCTGGTTAACCAGGATCACATTTTCTTCTTTCACGGGATAAAAATAATACGTTTCCCCAATTTTAAGGGTTAAGTCTATCTTAAATCTTGAAAGAAGATACGATTTTGTACAAGTAATCCTAGAAGAAGCGGGGCGACTTTAAGTTGTCTTTCACTTTTATAAAATCGTATCGGATGATCACTTCAAAGGAACCATCATTGAACCTGGCTGTTCCCAGTTCCGTGATCTCCCGATCATAAGCGATCCCGATCATAAATTCGGGGGAAAGCTGAAAACCAGCCATTCCACTTACCGCAGCATCCCAGCGATAGGCAGCGCCCAAAATGAATTTCTCATTGTACATAAAGTTCACCGAGCCATCTACCTGAAGTGGTGCTCCCTGCACAACTTTAGCCAGTATGGTTGGTTTAAACTTCCACAGCGTATTCATATCAAATACATATCCTGTAATAAAATAGAAATTCAATTGTTCCGTGGCTGTTGAAAGAGAAGATTCATCAAAATGTGAGGTTTCCAGAAAACGAGGCACCGATAATCCCAGGTAATAATTATTGGTATGGTAATAAACACCCGCTCCGATATTAGGTGAAAGTTTATTCTGTATATCTTGCTGTAAGGTGGGGTCCGGGCCTCCCGGATTTGTATAATCCTGATTCAGTTCTGAAAATCGTATATCAAGCAAATGAACACTTCCTTTTAGTCCAAAACTCAGCCTTTTTTCTGCTGCCAGTTGTATGGTATACGAAAAATCCATATCGAAATAGGTTTCAGAAGTAGGGCCTATCTGGTCATTTACAATAGATAGTCCGAGCCCCACTCCACGATATCCGACCGGGGTGTGAAAATTAAAGGTCTGTGTTTTAGGAGCACCTTCGAGCCCTACCCATTGTGCCCTGTACAAGGCAGCAACACTAAGTTGTCCTCGCGATCCGGCATAGCCAGGATTAACGCTCACTGTATTGTACATATACTGGGTATATTGAGCATCTTGTTGCGCTAAAAGTTCGGTCCCAGAGAAAAGAAGAAACAGTAGCCCTAAATTCCGTAGGATCTGTGAAATGTTTGAAAAGCTTTTTATCTGTCTCATTGGTTTATCTGTTAAGGTAAATATAGCCGGTCATTGATTTTGTGGTTCCGGTATTGTCCTCGTAATCTAGTATATAGAAGTACGTTCCTACAGGTAGTTTATTTTCTTTATCTATGGTTACCCTTCCTTCTGAGCTACCGTCGAACACATTCCCCTGGGTGTTGTAGGCATTCGTAACATATACCTGTACCCCCCAACGGTTATAAATCCGAATGGTATTGTTGGGATAGTCCTCAAGACCTCTGATAGACAATACATCGTGGATACCATCCCCATTAGGTGTAACTACATTGAATACTTCAATATCGGCCTCTATGGCATTAGGTTCCAGGTAATCCGGGGTACCATTATTATTGCTATCGTCATTGGCATAAATTCCATCACCGTTGTAGTCCTCGTCTATGGTAGGAATTCTGTCATCGTCATCATCTACATCACGATAATCGGATTCATCGTCTCCATCAGTATTTGGAAGATCATTATACGGATCGTCTATTTCATCATTCTTATCATCATCTATGGTTGAACTTCCTTCATACCCATCATCCAGACCATCATTATCCTTATCAGAACCTATGAAGGTAACATCAGGAATACCATCATGATCGTGGTCATGACCTTCAATCGCATCCGGCACGCCATCATTATCACTGTCCGGATCTACATAATCTGGAAGACCATCACCATCAGTATCTACAGGAATTATCCCTAGGCTACCACCATCTTCATAGGCATCATCGAGGCCATTGTCATTCAGGTCATCACCGGTTGGAGAAATATACCCGTCCGTAGTTTGCGCCTCCACATTGTCTGGTATTCCGTCATCATCACTATCAATGTCTAAGTAATCCGGTATACCGTCGCCATCTGTATCGGTTGGGTTGGTCAAAGGATCATCATCCCCATCGAGATTGAGATCTTCAAAAGCATCCACGATACCATCATCATCACTATCCAGATCTACATCCTCCTCGTTGATGTAGATATAGATGGTGGCAGAGCTACAAACGCCCATCATATCACACACGGTATACATAAAATCGTCTGCACCCAAAAATCCCGGGTTAGGAACATAGGTATAAATATCATCGGTAGGATCATTTGGCGTGCCATTATCATCCCTGGATAAAACACCATCCGTTGGGTTAGTATTGGTTATGGTTCCCGTGGTTGGAAGGTCATTATCATTATTGGGCCAAAAACTAATATCAACAGGGGTATCCATGATGGTGGCTACGGCATCATCTGCAGTATCTACAACCGGTAAAACGTCTATGGTAACAGTGGCCGTACTACAATCGCCTAAGGTATTACATACGGTATAGGTGAATGAATCCGGACCATTATAATCTGCAAATGGGGTATACTGAACTATATCATCTGAAGGATCGTTAGGGGTACCATTATTATCAACTATCACTGTACCGTTGGAAGGATCAGTTGTAGTTAAGGTTCCAGTTCCGGGAATTCCGCTGTCATTGTCATAAATAGGGACCAAAATGGATGTATCCTCATCGAGTGTCACGAAATCATCGAGTAATGTGGCTGCTTGTTGTAAACAGACCACAGTAAAGGTCGGCAGGTCTATTGAATTCCCTGCTTTGGTAAGTGTAGCCGTATAATTTGTTACTGTTGTGGTGGCAGTGACCACCGGCCTTGTTTGATCTCCACCAACGGCCGGGGTCCAGGAAACCGTAGCGCTCCCGGTTAGATTGGCTGTGATGTCTAAGGTTACCTGATTATCCGGATTTTCACAATCTGTCAGTATAAAATAGCCCGTGGCATTAGAACCACACAATGTACCGTCATATGTAGCGAAATACACCCCAGGTGCAGACGTTTCATAAAAGAAGTCGGTACTTAGTACGGTACTTGTGTCCGAAGCTTCATACCAGCGATAATTTCCTTCATCTCCGCTATTAGGTGCCTGCAATAAAAACTGTGCATTTGATGCAACAATCCCCAGCAATGTAAAAACAGCGCTGAGGATGAAAAGTTTATATATGCGAGCAGTTTTCAAGCCTTTAGGGATGGGGATTATGTTATTATTTTACTACAAACACTACATTGATCAATGAGTTATAGTCTGAAGGCTGTCCTATGATCTCATAGCTCAATACGCCATTGCCGTCAATAGCCATGGTGGCCGTATTGAATACCGTAGGATCTGCATAGGTCACATAATAGTATAGTTCGGTGGCAGTATAGGTAGGAACTGCGGCAGGTGCACCTGCACTAGCTACCGTTGGCGTTCCGAATTGAGCCGTATACTGAGCAAATAGATCTATAGAAAAACTTCCGTTTGTTGATGCGTCCACAGCGATAGACGGAGGATAAAATATCCTTGCTGCTTTTGAAGTAATTGGGGCAATTGCCTGAATAACTTCTTCAACCGTAGTTTCATTCGTAGGGGATCCTACCCCACCTTCATCTACATCAATAGGTGTTCTTAAAGGCACCTCGTCATCGTACTGATCATCGGTACTAGCTGCGGCAACCTCATCCAGGGCAGCCTTCACATCGGTAGCCGTTAAACCAGATACCGTATTGTCATAGGTTACCTCCGCCGCTGTCTGATCGTCCGTACCGGCATCATCTAAATGAGACAGGTCTACGGTCTGACTTGTACCATTCTCGATGCCAACCGTTAATATATTTGTACCTGCATCTACTGCTAAACTTTCAATATTCTGATCGTCTGTTCCAACTAAGGCAGATAGATCTACTGTTTCATTTGCACCGTTTTCTATACCTATGGTAAGGATGTTTCCTGCCAAGCCAGACCCACTGATGTTCTGGTCATCTGTACTGCCTGCTGCAACCTCATCTAAGGCAGCCTTTACATCGGTAGCCGTTAAACCAGATACCGTATTGTCATAAGTTACTTCAGCTGCTGTCTGATCATCTGTTCCAACAAGGGCTGACAGGTCAACAGTTTCATTGGTACCATTCTCAATACCTATAGTAAGGATGTTTCCGGCCAGGCCAGAGCCACTGATATTCTGATCGTCTGTACTTCCCGCTGCCAATTCGGCTAAAGCGCCTTCCACTTCTGTAGCAACGAAATTCCCGCCGGCATCGGTGATATTCACCTCATTGGCTATCTGATCATCTGTGCCCACAAGGGTTGATAGATCCACTGTTTCATTCGTGCCATTTTCTATACCTATGGTAAGGATGTTTCCGGCCAAGCCAGAGCCACTGATATTCTGATCGTCAGTGCTTCCTGCAGCCAATTCGGCTAAAGCGCCTTCCACTTCTGTGGAAACGAAATTACCGCCAGCATCAGTGATATTCACCTCATTTGCGATCTGATCATCAGTACCGGCATCATCTAAATGAGATAGATCCACGGTCTGACTGCTACCATTCTCGATGCCAACAGTTAATATATTTGTACCTGCATCTACTGCTAAACTTTCAATATTCTGGTCGTCTGTGCCCACTAAAGCAGAGAGATCCACTGTTTCATTCGTGCCATTTTCTATACCTATGGTAAGAATGTTTCCGGCCAGGCCAGAGCCACTGATATTCTGATCATCAGTACTGCCTGCAGCAACCTCATCTAATGCAGCCTTCACATCGGTAGCTGTTAAACCAGATACCGTATTGTCATAGGTAACCTCCGCTGCTGTCTGATCATCTGTTCCAACGAGGGCTGACAGGTCAACAGTTTCATTGGTACCATTCTCAATACCTATAGTAAGGATGTTTCCGGCCAGGCCAGAGCCACTGATGTTCTGATCATCGGTACTGCCTGCTGCAACCTCATCCAGGGCAGCTTTTACATCGGTAGCTGTTAAACCAGATACCGTATTATCATAAGTTACCTCAGCTGCTGTCTGATCATCCGTCCCCGGATCATCCAAAGCACTAAGATCTACGGTGGTTGAACCACCATTCTCAATATCGATCTGAAGGATGTTAGCACCACTTAAGGAAGCGCCTGTTAAGTTCTGATCATCAGTGCCTACTAAGGCAGATAGATCTACTGTTTCATTGGTACCGTTCTCAATACCGATCGTTAAGATATTTCCTGCCAAGCCAGACCCACTGATGTTCTGGTCATCTGTACTGCCTGCTGCAACCTCATCCAGGGCAGCTTTTACATCGGTAGCCGTTAAACCAGATACCGTATTGTCATAAGTTACCTCAGCT
>JAHEHU010000038.1 GCA_024639765.1 Eudoraea sp. | reverse complement strand
ACATTCCCTTGCGAAATCCGCCATATACCATGCCCTTATCTTTGCTAAAAAAGATAGGACACATCTTTTAAGTATTAAGATAATTTAATGGAAATAGTATCGCCGAAGGTTTTCTGAGCTAATCTGTCTATTGCCTCCTCTGTTAGTTGCAATATTCTGGGATAACCTCCTGTAGTTTGACCATCTCGCATAAGTATGATCAATTTCCCGCCAGGAGTTACCTGAACGGTTCCCGGTAAAGTCGCGGATGTAAGCATAGCATGCGTATGTTCTCCTATCGATTCCTCTAACTGATAGGCCATTCGGTTATTTTCTTTGGCAATCGTAAATTTATTTTTAAAAAGGAGCTCTTTTTGTTCGCCCGACAGCACATCGAACTCTGGTCCGGGACTCACATTAAGCGTTTTAAATTTGTCTATATCCCCTCGTATGATGTGCGTAACCTTGGGTTCAAATTCCATTACTTCATCATAGGGTACTTCCGCCCTTGCAAGCAAATGATCTTGCTCGGTAATAGGCGAATAAAATGACCTGCTGTTAAGAATTGAAGGGGTTTGAAAGCCGTTTTTCACAGCAAGATAACCCCTAAGTCCATCTATATGCTTTCCAAAAGCCAAGGTATCACCGGCATTCACTTTATGTACGCTGTGGTTTTCGATGTCCTTGCCATTTAGCTGAGGGGAAAGGTTTGCTCCCGAAATGGCTATCCAGGTTGCTTTTTCAAATTCGAGTAAAGGACCTGTCATTGTAATTTCCAGTACTGCCGCATTCTCTTCATTTTCGAGCATGGCATTTGCCAAAGAGGCAGAAGCCTGATCCATGGCCCCGGAAACAGGAACTCCCATGTGTCTGAACCCAAACCTTCCCAGGTCCTGAACGGAAGTAAAAAAACCACTTTTATTAACTTTAAGCACTTGTAGATTCTTTTTTTAAGAGATCGATCCCTACTTCAGCCTGAATGATATGAAGATCGAATTGTGCTCTTGTGATCGCATAAAATTGTATAGAATCGCCCACACTAACGAAGCATGGGTTTTCCTTTTTCGAATTAAAAATTGGAATGGGACAATTCCCAATTATATTCCATCCTCCGGGAGAATCTTGTGGATAAATGCCTGTCTGCTTACGAGCCAGACCTACAGATCCTTTTTTTACATGGAGTCTTGGTGTCGCCTTTCTTGGAGTTTCAAGATCTTTCGGCACACCGCCCAGGTACATGAACCCCGGTAAAAACCCTATCCCATACACCGTATAGGTGGTAGCTGTATGCAGCGCAATGATCTGTTCAACCGACTTTCCTGTATGTTTTGACACCTCTTCCATATCTATGGCGAACTCAGCATCATAACAGACCGGAAGTCTCCATAAATGTGTTTTCTTTTTTGCACCTTCTTTCCTTTCGCTGTACAACTTTTCCAATTGGATCGAAATGGCTTTATGATCAATTGTTTTGTGAATATTTATAAGGGTCAATGAATTATATGCAGGAACCATTTCCCAGGCTTTGTCATTAAATCCATTGAGTAAAAGGAAGTCCTTAAAAATAAGGATGTCATCCAAGATGTTGCGCTCTATATTATTGGGCCATTCAATTAGAACAGCGTGCACGCCAAAAGGTTTTATTTGTATGGGGTACGAATTCATTTTTTTAAATGAATATGATGCTTTGGTAATTCTTCCGAAAGATACATCAATATTTCATATGCACTAACAGTATCGCCATGAATACAAAATGTGTTCGCCAGGATTGGCACCATGGCTCCTTCCGGGACTTTTACTTTCTTTTGTTGTATCATTAGCAGCAAATGATCCAGTACCAGTTTTGGATCTGTTATCAAAGCATTAGGCTCACTGCGAGGTACCAAGGACAGATCCTTTCTGTAATTGCGGTCACCAAAAGCTTCATAGATTATCTTAAAACCCATTTTTAAAGCTTCCGTTGCTATGACAGAACCATCCGCAAGGTACAGGGATACATTGCGCTTGCAGTGGATAATACTTTGCAGATAGGTTTTTGCTAGTTCCCTATCTGTTGCCAGATCATTATACAAGGCTCCATGGGCCTTAATGTGGTGCATCTTTGCCCCATGTTCTTTTAATAAGGTATCTAGCGTGTCTACCTGTGCACCAATACTTTCTGTAAACTCCTTCTGGGGCAATGACATAGTCTTTCGGCCAAAGTGTTCCCTGTCCGGGTAAGATGGGTGCGCTCCTATTTTTATGTTGTGCTTTACAGCCAGCCCTATCACTTTGTTCATTGTCTTAGCATCACCGGCATGGCCTCCACAGGCAAGATTGCAGGAGGAAATATATGGAAATAGTTGGGCTTCATTATCAAGGCCCTCCCCTACATCACAATTAATATCTATTTGCCAAGTCATATTCACATATTTCCAATAACAGACCAGATACTTTTGGCCCCGAGAACAATGATCAGGAGCAGCAACAAAATGCCTGCTGCATTTTGCCAGCGTTTATTTTTGTAAGCTCCCATAAGGCTTGTTTTATTGACCACCCATAATAAAAAGATACAAATAACAGGTAACAACAAACCATTGGCCACCTGGGCAAATTTAATGATTTCGATAGGGCGTATTTGAAATGACTGAGATAGTACGCCCACCAAAAGAATGAATGCCCAAACCAATCGAAATTTAGTAGCCTTTAGACCATCTTTCCAATTAAAGCAACTGGCCGCGACATATGCCGCTGCTAGCGGAGCTGTTATAGCCGAAGTGATCCCGGCAGCGAATAATCCAATACCCATAAAGTACCTGGCCGTTTGCCCGTATAGCGGCTCCAGGCCTTTAGCCAGATCTAGTCCGTTTAAGACTTCCAACTCCTGATTTGCACTTGCGGTAATTATGATTGCCATAGATATTATCCCTCCCAGGCCTATTGAAAGGATAGTATCCCAACGAACCGCTTTCAGGTCTTTTGCAGATTTCCATTTCTCACTTACAAGGGAAGCGTGCAAAAATAGATTGTAGGGCACTACAGTGGTGCCAATCAAGGCTACCACTGTAAATAAACTATCTTCCGGAAGAGATGGAATGAAGAGTTTGGCAAGTATATCCCCAATTGCTGGTTTTGTGAGTACAGCCGCCAACACAAAAGAAATGCTCATCAGCATAACCAGCGAAATAAAGATCTTTTCTAACACTTTATATGAGCCTACATATAATAGTACAAAGGCACAACCCCCTATTAACCATGCATACCAGGACCTAGGGCTTCCTCCCATCAGGGCTTCCAACCCCAAAACCGCCCCGCCTATATTACCGGCTTCATAGGCTGCGTTCCCTATCACTATGGCTGAGAGAACTATCAGTATCATTAGGTTCCTCAACCATGGACGCTTTAGTTCATTCCTAAAACTGTCTGCCAACCCTTCTTGGGTGATGATACCGATCCTTGCCGCCATTTCCTGGAATACGACCGTTGTAATTACAGAAAGTAGCATTGCCCACAAAAGGGCAAATCCAAAGTCGACGCCCGCCAAGGTACAGGTAGTAATAGTACCGGGACCTATAAAAGCAGCAGCTACAAGTACGCCTGGACCAATTTTTTTGAACACTTTCAATCCTTAATTAGGTTTGGAAAGTACATTAAAAAATATTCTTTGGCCAAATTTTCATGAATTCACAGGTCAAAATTGAAAATCAAATGTTAAAAAAAGTGTCGTTCGTCTAAAAAAATGCAGTTCGTCTAAAAAGGGGTTGTCGTTCATCGATGTTATAAAATAATCAATGAATCTCAAGGTTATAATAGACCCAAATCTTTTTTTGACCTATTTGCATGACCTGTTTAGAATGTAACAAAAAACTTAGCTATGTCGATCATAAAAGCTCCATGGAAACCTACGGAGTTGAACTATGCGGAAGGCATAAAAAGCGGATCGATAAGCTTATCAGATCAAATGACACACCTATAGCTGCCATACAACTGTATTATGCGCTGAAAGTAATAGGCGTATATCCAATGCTAGAATGGTGGGATGGAAAGAAATCTGTTGACATAGCGATCTCCCGGGTAAAACTCAATATAGAGATAGAGACCGAATATCAGATGCTTACGCATGAACAAGCCATGAATAACCTTGAAGAGACCATGCACTCTTTTCAAAATGGTTTTACAACTATCCGAATTCCACATGTGGTCATTAAGCATTATTTGCAAGAAACCGTTCAAAGCATCGTGGGTATCATTGAAGGATTAAAATTGAACATCAAAGTTATTTAATACTTGAGGGGAGCTAAAATTAGATTTTATGGAGCAAGAAAGTAATTACACAGTGAAGTCCTATAATGTTAGTAAACTAATATTATGTCTTTTGACCATTGCGGCAATTGCGGTGATGATCAATACTAACCCTGTACTCTCCCGTTACCTCTTTGGTCTTCCCGTGGTCCTTTCCGGTTTATTGGGGATAGTAGGAAGTGTTATTTTGTACAAAGGTAGAAATGAACCTATTGACGAAAGAAAGATCATAGCCTTTATTGTAAATTTTGCCATGGTACTTCTTATCATCGCCATCTTTGTTTCCAATACCCTGTATTAGTATTCCTATAATTCTACATAGGAATTCAACATTGTTAAGCAAGCAATTGTTTCTGCTGCTGCCGCTTTGTCTAGCTATTATCATTTTTCTTCTGCTCTCTTGATGTAATTTTTTGTAATTAATTTGAGGATAGAAATCTCCTCTATCAAGAATATTTGTATCTTCTTCTATCAAATTTCAACTTATGAAAAACATAGATAGAAGACAATGGCTCAAAACTATGGGGCTAACAGGAGGCTTTACCCTTATGGGTGGATTAGGCGCCATGGCACTAGATTTTGAACCCAGACCTTTTTTACCCGATGGCCCTATAAGACTCAGTTCCAATGAAAACCCATACGGTCCGTCAAAAAATGTACGATCTGTCATTACCAATAGTTTTGACATAGCGTGTAGATATCCCTTTCAATATCTCACGAAACTCGTTGCAGAAATTGCTGAAAAAGAAGGGGTTGCCAAGGATTGTGTGGTGGTTACCGGTGGTTCTACGGAAGGTCTTAAAGCAACCGGACTGGTGTATGGAATTGAGGGTGGTGAGATCATTGCCGCAGATCCTACGTTTCAGGCTATGCTGTCTTATGCCGAAAATTTTGGCGCATATGTGCACAGGGTACCGTTGAATGAAAAAATGGAGCACGACCTTGAGGCCATGAGTAAAAGGATTACAAGCAAGACACGATTGATCTTTATTTGTAACCCAAACAATCCTACCGGTACGTTGCTAAATAAGGAATCCTTGCGCGACTTTTGTATGTCTAATGATGATAAGGCTGTTATT
Organism: Eudoraea sp.; assembly: GCA_024639765.1. Taxonomy (GTDB): domain Bacteria; phylum Bacteroidota; class Bacteroidia; order Flavobacteriales; family Flavobacteriaceae; genus Muriicola. The sequence continues at coordinate 19,054 of JAHEHU010000038.1, read as the reverse complement.
TTTAGTGATGAGGCCTATTACGACTTTATTACAGAGCCCGATTACCCTTCTATGGTAGAACTGGTAAAAGAAGATAGAAATGTAATCGTATCCAAAACCTTTTCTAAAGTATACGGCCTGGCAGGAATGCGCATTGGGTATCTTATCGCCAGACCAGATATTGCCACCCGACTTAAAAAAGCGGTCATGGCAAATACCAATGTCTTAGCCATTGAAGCAGCGAGAGAAGCGCTGCGCGATGATGACTTTTACAAGTTCAGTTTACAAAAAAATACAGAAGCCAAACAACATATTTACAAAACCCTGGACGGTTTGGGCTTAGCATATATTCCTTCTCATACTAATTTCGTTTTTTTCAAAACAGGTCGGCCCATTCGGGAGATGATCACCGCCATGGGGCAAGAAAATGTAATCATAGGAAGACCTTTTCCACCCATGATGGATTGGGCACGGATAAGTACCGGAACCATGGAAGAAGTGAAAGCATTTAGTGCCGCCTTACAGAAAGTGATGACATAAAAAGAAAATGAAGTTCTAGCGACTTGCAGAACGTAAAATTTCTAATGGAGGACTCCTCAAAACGCTCCTGCTATTTAGTAATCCTATCCCCACTACCAGTAAGGTAAGTGTCGGCAGGAGTATTAAAAATGGTTCTAATGAAGGAATAAAAGGCTCTTCAAAGACAAAGCGTGCTAAGAAGAAACTGCCTATAAGGGACAATAAAATACCTGTTAAACTACCTAGCACCCCTAAGAACGCATATTCATATAATGAGATTTTCAGTAATTGTCTATTCTGTGCACCCAGTGTCCGCAACAATACACTTTCTTTTATCCGCTGATATTTACTGGTCCGTACCGCACCGATTAAAACAATGACTCCCGTAAGAATGCTTAACAATGCCATAAAATTAATTACCAAGCTGATCTTTTCCAGGATCCCTTCTAACAACTCAAGAATTTGACGAAGGTCAATAATGGATATATTTGGAAAACCAGACACTAGTTCCCTTTGCAATTTTGCCGAAACCTCATTGCTGGGTGTGCGTGTTGTAAGCACGTGAAATTTTGGAGCATCTTCTAAAATACCGGTGGGATACAGCACAGAAAAATTTAATTGTACTCTACCCCAGTCCACTTCACGGATACTTCCAATTTCTGTTTCGATCAAGACTCCCTGAACATTAAAAGTCACCTTGTCTCCTACTCCTACCTTAGCGTCATTAGCAAAATTTTCTGCCACAGAAATAGGGACCACAGAAGTTGGATCGGCTTTTGCTACCCAGTTACCCTCTTTAATACTTTCCGAGGCAATAAGTGTATCGCGGTAAGTGACCCTGAACTCATGATTCAATACCCAACGGCCCACATTGGAGGTTGTATCATTCCTAATATCATTTACAGACCTGCCATTGATTTCCTGCACCCTCATGGTAATTATAGGAATATTATCTAGTACAGGAATATTATTTGGCAGAATGGTATTTCTTACGTCCGCTACCTGTTCAGACTGCACATCCAAAAGAATAATATTTGGACTGTTCTCATTATCCCCAAGAGCCACCTTACTTAGTAAGATATCTTTTGAAAAATACAGGGTACTTATAAGAAAGGCCCCTACACCAATTGATAACAACAAAGTGGCAGTCTGATTTTGAGGTCTGAAGAGATTCAGTAAGCTTTGTCTCGAACAAAATCCCCAACTTGTAGGAAAGTATTTCTTTATGGCCCACATCAAAAGCTTGGCTACCCCATAAAGCAGGGAAAAGGTTACCAGCAAACCAACAACAAAAGACAAGGCATATTGCCAGTTATTCAGAATGCGCTGGGCAAAAACAAATAAGAACAAAAAAATGATCCCGAGAATGACCATTCTGGCCTTACCAATTTTAGGATCAACCTCGTCCTGAACTCTTAATACCGATAAGGGTGAAACGTACCAGGTTCTGAATAAAGGCAATAGGGCAAATGCCACAGACATGAATATACCCAGTGTTAGACCAAGGAAGATCGCCGGATAGGATATTGTAACAGAAACGTCTACAGGCAGGTATTCTTTAAGCAGGCTTGGAGCGGACAATTGCAAGGCAACTCCCATTAAAGTACCTATAAGTCCCCCTAATCCTCCCAGACCTGCTATCTGTATAAGAAAGATCTTGAAGGTCTGACTTCTGGAGGCGCCCATACATTTTAGAACGGCAATGGACCTGAGCTTGCCTCTTATATAAACATGAACTGCGCTGGCAATTCCTATGCATCCCAGCAATAAAGCAATAAAGGCTACAATGTTCAGGAATTTACCGAAATTGTTATATCTACGCCCCAGGCGTCTGCTTTCATCCATGTGCGTATCTAGATCGGCCCCTTCGGCATCTAATCTCGGATCTATGGCCTCATATAAAACTTCCAGATCTTGACCCTCAACGGCCACAAAATAGAATTTGTATTCAACCCTGCTCCCCTTTTGAAGCAATCCTGTAGCCTCTAATTGGTTGTAGGGAATATAAACGGCCGGTGCAACACTACTTGTAAGAGCAGACCTCCCGGGGACGGATGTCAAGGAACCTTCTATAGGCAGCATTATATTCCCTACTTTTATACTGTCACCTGGCTTAAGATCATATTGTAGCATTACCGTGGCATCTACCAGGGCCCCGTTATTCTCCTGATAATTCCTTGCCGCTGTGGTGGGAATGGTCTCAAATTCCCCGTAATAAGGAAATTTCCCGTCTACCCCCAGAACCTGCACTAGTTTTGAGGCATCCTTTTGAGGAAAGGCTACCATAGAGGCGAAATTTATTTCTCTGCTATTGGCACCTCCCAACGAATCCATGATACCTTCAACTACCTCATTTGGCGGCTTATTGCTGTCTATGATATAATCTGCACCCATAAGTGCCTTGGACTGATAATCAATACTATCAGTAAGGTTATTTCCAAAGGACTGAATTGCCACTACCGCAGCTATACCTATAATTATGGAAGACATGAACAAGAACAATTTCCCTACGTTAGAGCGAAGATCGCGCCATGCCATTTTAAATAACCAGGCCAGTCCGGCCTTTTGTATGGATGTGTTAGAGGTATTCACTATACGAGAGCCTTTTTATCCAAACTTATTTTCCCTCCCTTAAGTCGCAGGATTCTCTGTGTCTTCCTGGCTAATTCCATATCATGTGTAATGATGACAAGTGTGGTTCCGGCCTCTTTATTCAGGTCGAAAAGCAAGTCGATGATCTTTTGTCCTGTGTCTTCATCCAATTCGCCCGTAGGCTCATCAGCAAAAAGAATAGAAGGAGTATTGGAAAATGCCCGGGCCAATGCTACTCTTTGCTGTTCCCCTCCCGATAATTGTGAGGGATAATGATGCATGCGATCGGCAAGGCCCACTTTAGCTAACAGGATCTCTGCCTTTTCTGCAGCATTTTTGGCACCTTGCAACTCCAGAGGCACAGCAACATTCTCTTGTGCCGTTAGGGTTGGTAATAATTGAAAGTCCTGAAATATGAATCCAACTTTTTTATTTCTAAGCAAGGCACGTTCATCTTCGTTTAAAGTGCTGATCTCAACTCCACAAAGTTCAATGGTGCCTGAATCTGGCCTGTCTAATCCTGCGGATAATCCTAATAAAGTGGTTTTACCACTTCCCGAAGGCCCAACAATGGCGAAGGTTTCCCCTTCTTCTATCGAAAAGGAGATATCGTCCAGGACCGTCAGGGATCCGGATCCGCTCGAATATGATTTCTTGAGATTGCTAACGTTTAATATCTTTGCCATTCCCTCCTCGTTTTTTAGCTTTTTGAAACAAGGGCGGAAATTATAAAAATGATTTTGAATTTAATCCCCTCTTAGATGAGAACCATGTTAAAGTTTTGTTATCTGTTTACCCTCATTGTATTCTTTTCCTGTGGAGAGGCCCCGGCTAAAAAAGAAATCGACGCCGATGCGGAAACGAGCATAACTGAAGAAGAAAAAGCAAGCACAATAAACAGCAAGACCATTCTATTTTTTGGAAATAGTTTAACAGCTGGAATGGGCCTGGAACCAGAAAAGGCATTTCCGGGCATCATTCAGGAAAAAATAGATTCTTTGGACTTGCAATACAGGGTCATCAATGCGGGTCTAAGTGGAGAAACCACGGCAAGCGGGGAAAACAGGATCGATTGGTTAATGAACCAGCAGGTAGATATTTTTGTGCTGGAGTTGGGCGCCAATGATGGTCTTCGTGGGATACCTCTTTCTGAAACTAAAGAAAACCTCCAGGCTATCATAGATGCCGTTAAAACAAAAAATCCAAATATCAAGATCATACTTGCCGGGATGCAGATCCCGCCTAATATGGGGCCTGACTATACCACCGAATTCCGGCAGATTTTTCCGGTACTTGCGCAAAAAAATGATGCGTATTTGATTCCCTTTTTACTTGAAAATGTGGCCGGAATACCAGCGCTGAATCAGTCAGATGGAATCCATCCTACGGAAGAAGGCCAGCGTATTGTAGCCCAAAATGTTTGGTCAATACTTAGACCTATACTTTAATTAATAGTGCTAAATAACTCGATTTAAGTAATTTACAAATACTTTATTTATAAGATACTTCCCTACTTAACCCGACCTTTTCTGATAATTTCATTTTTGAATTTGTTCTCGTCGATCAGCACTTTATAGAAGTCATCAATGAAATTTCGTGCTATCTGGAATTCCTTTTCATTATCAAATTGAGGTTTTAAGCCATCGATCACTTCAAAGACTTGGTCTTTTTTATCCAAAAAGTGTTTTCGCACCTCCCGGAAAACTGCTTCGTCTCGCTCAAAACCACGGTATAGTCTGTCTGTAACACTTTCCAGCTCCAATACTTCTCCCTGCACTTGTGAAACAACGGCGTAACTGGCATCTACCAGTCCGGACATATCAAAGTCATATGGCAATGGAATCGTCTTATAATCTGCAGTAAATAATAATTTCTGATTATGCTGATAGGCGGTTGAATAATCGGTATTACCAATCATAAACTGAAAAAAATCATTTTGAGTGGCACCAATATCATCTTGTTCCAGGGGATGTACTGTCCGCTTCATTTTCTTGGAATTCTCGCGTTTTGCCACTTTATCTATATCCTCTATTAAGAACCCCTTGATATTGTGTACTTTGCTTTTCTTTCCTCTTAACTCAATAAATTCTATATCTGCCATTCTGGTCTTAAAATGATACGGGGAGATCACTTCATAGATCTTATACGCCATATATTCTTTGACAACGTTATCCATGGTACTGCTAGATTGCACGCAGGGCATAACAAGTTTTAATTCCTTATTACCCTGGAATATGGTTCCCTTGGCTACTGCCTTCTTCATTTTTACTTTTAGAGGGGGAAAATAACAATGGGCTCTCCTGTAATTACCACGGGCTCGGATCTTTACATCAAGGGAATCCCATTGTGCCTCATTCTTGTAATAGAGTTTAGATAAAAGGTATGTACTATCGTTCGTTTCTTTTTTCATCTCCTTGTTGGAAAAGCACAATTTAATGGGCAAGGTAGCCTGTTCTAGAAACAAAGCGGTTGTTTCTCCCGATTCTACGGGAGTTTCTTCTTCTTGTGCATAAAGGAATCCGGAGGTTGCAATAAACACAAAAAGGAAACGGAGGAATGTTTGGTTTTTCACGAGTTTGTAGTTAGCTTTAGACACTTAATTTACTAAATTTTTAATTATTAAACTATATCTCTCCATTATTAATGTAAGAACGGTGTTAGCCCTGATATTGTCTGTGCTTACAGTTTTCTTTAGTTTTTTCTTTGATATTCAATTCCACGTAGATCTTACGTTGTTGAGTATTGCTATAGTCTTTCCATTGGTATTTACCATCCGAGGTTCTTTCCGAAGAAGAGAAAAAGCCCTGGAGCATCTGAGTCAGTTCAGAAGTGCTTTAAAAACCATGTACTATTTCGCCAACGCATCCAATAAATTATCAGAAGAGCAAAAAAAAGAAATTTCTGATATTCTGATTGAGATCAGTGACACCTCCATGGACCATTTGAAGAACAATAAGGAGTCTACGGAGACGCTCGATCCTATAATAAGCAAAGTACAGGAATTTGTTATGGAAAAAGGGGAGATCATGCCTGGCCGTTTAAAAGATCGCCTCTTCAGATTTATGAACGACCTTCATGAATCCCTTGAGAATTTACATGCCATCAATACGCACCGCACACCTATAAGTTTAAAGGCCTATTGCCTGTTATTTATTTATATTTTTCCACTTATTTATGCCCCTACTATCATCCATGATATGGGCGCGGATAATCCTATTTATGTGACCTATTTTGTTGTCATACTTACGGAGTTTATTCTTGTTTCCCTGTATAACATTCAGGATCAGTTGGAGTATCCTTTTGACGATTATGGTCTGGATGACATTAAGTTAGACAGTTTTAAAATAGACCGTTAGAATATCTTTTTAGTTCAGGAAGTATCTAAGTTTTCTTCACATAATGATCATACATATACCTGGCGTTCACCGATGATTTTGTCTTATAACGAAAGAATGATGTCTTTTAAAGTATAGAATTTACCATTCAACGAGAATTTACTTTATTGTAAGCTATTCCAAATCGTATGAATAAGAGAACTACTACGACCTATCTGGTATATGCATTTTTTACCTTCTGTTTTGTTTGGGCCTTTTATGTGCTTTTATTTCGTTTATAATGGATGAGGGCAAAAAAAAACCCGAAATATTCGGGTTTTCATTTATAAGCTAAAACAAATTAGTTCGAAGGAATTCTCATCACCAATTCATATAGAATAGTATATTCAAACCCATCAGGAAGTATTTCCCCCATCTTGGTTTTGGACATAACTTCTTCCCAGCCTGCATCTAAATCAGTTGCGCTTTGGTATCTCATATAATTCATAGCGTCTGCCATAGAATTAAAACCATCCCAGGTCAGAACCGAAAATCGCGCCTGATTGCCTTTTGGGCTCACGGTAGACATCATTCCCCAAGAGACCATTTTGTTAGTTCCACTGCTTATGTTTTTTTCGTGCAGAGGTTTCCAAAGCGTCTTATTCTCTTCAATAAAACCTCCTAAACTAGCTGGTTTAGCATAGTTCACTACCGAATACTTATAAGCTCCCCCTGCCGAGTCCTCTAATTGCATCCAGTAATCAAAGGCTGTCGGAGCAAAAGATTGTGTTGATACCATTTGAGGAGAAACTCCCATCTTATTGATGTTTTCTTCAGACCAAATTTCATTTTGATTTATTTTGTCAAAGCTTTCAAAATTATTGACAAAGACATAATTAGGAGCACCCTCTTCTGTAATGCCAACTTTTCGCCATAATGACCAACCGGTCATTTGGCCTTTGTCAATGGCAGCTTTGGCCACTTTTGACCAATACTTGGTTTCTTTTTCAACAAATTCACCTTGACGGTCATTGGGCACTACCCTGTACTGCAGATAGGCCACCTGAGCCATGGTAGTCATACATACCAAAAGACTCGCGAATAATAAAACTGTTTTTTTCATTTTGTGTTGGTTTGGTTATTAGATTTATAAGGTACGATATTTTATGCCACAAAATGCTGAATTTTAAGGGTTTAATCATTTAATTGATTTCTAAAAGCATCAGAAATCTAATTATTGTAAGTATATTCTGACGTTCATAAATTGCTGATAACAAATTCATTACTCTTCTTACAATTTTTTCCAGAAGTGATAGTTTTATATCTAGTTAGTATTTAAAACTACCATATAGCATAAAACTGGAATGACGAAGACCATTTTCTTAGCTTTTTTACCTTTCATTTTTGGGGTCTTATGCCTTCCCCAAGCAACCTATGGGGCAGATTATGCTATAGACGATCCGGTGGTTATTGCAAAAAAGATCATTTCAGATGATCCCATTCCCTGGACAAAATCTGAATATGAAGCTATCCTAAAGACCGTTGGGGCCAAAAGAACACTTACTAATATTGATAAAAATTACCTGCTGCTGCAATCACCCTGGTTAGGGGTTGAATATATGCAAGGGGTCTATAAAGATGGGGTTAATAGTATCCCCGTGGAACAACTTCTGGATCTGCTCAATCTGGCGACCAACTCGCCCCAACAGACCAGTAGAAAATTAGCCGAAGTTAGCCTTCAGCAAGCGCTTTTTGAATATGACATGGCATATGGCGTGGCTACGAATCTTAAGGCAAATACAGAAGTAAATTACGCAGATGCCATTTCATTTTTGAATAGTCGTTTCGGATATCTTAAAATCAAAACAGCCAGGAAATTATTGGAAGAAAGCGGCATGGCAGACAATGCAGTGATCGACAAGAAAACGAACAGGCGCATAGCAGATCGTTTTAGGAATATACGAAAACAATATTCTGAGGAGATCCCAATTGCCAGTGCTTTACAGGAGATCAAGGCTTTTTATACCCTTTTGGAGGAAGTGGTTTCCGGCCTGGCGATGGTAAAGCCGTACACCAGTTTTACCCAAACCATTACGGAACTCAATGAGGTACAGCTTCAGGAGCGAAAACACTGGCGTTCCGGTCTGGAGATCACCTACCCTACCAATGGCAGTGTATGGACCATCCCCGATCCCGGCTCTATTGAGTGGACCACAAGTAATTTACCTCCGGAAAAGACCATTAAATTCTACCTGCTGAAGAACAATACAGTGATTCAGGAATTGGGAATTTTTGAAAATAACCAACTGGCCGAAGGCATAAAACTAAACAAGACCCTGCCAAATGGAAATAATTACAGGATCATGGGCATTGAACTGTTTCCCACAGACAAATTTTATACTGCCAAATTCGCCACGCCTTATTTTACTATCAATAAGCGAGATCCGAATACAACTCCACCACCAGAGGTAATTGCCGTTGTGGAAGAAGAGGTAGCAACGGTTCCCGAAGAACCCACTGAGGAAATAATAGCACCCCCACCCCCACCGGAAGAAGCAGTAGCAACACAGGAAGACATAGTTGTTGAAGCAGTGGAACAACAGGAAACACCAGTGATAGAGGTAGTTGAACCTGTCATGAAGGAAGAGGAAGTGCCTGAAAAACCAGTAGAGGTGGAAAAACGAACCGATTTTGACGGGCGCACCATTACCTATGTAAAAGAGTTGGAAGTGAATAACAAGATCGTTCAGATCAATTTATGGGATCACGGCCGGCAAGACGGTGATATTGTTTCCATTTACCTAAATGGCGTTCCGATCGTTTCTCAATACAACCTTACCTATCAAAAGAAGGGTTTTGAATTAAAATTAGACACCACTCAACCCAATGATCTATTTCTATATGCACATAATTTAGGGAGATTCCCTCCAAACACGGTGTCTATTGAGATCATAGACGGAGATAATTCAGAAAATATCATTCTTAACTCGGACCTTTCCCGTTGTGAAGCCGTACTGATAAATGTGAAGGAGTAAAGGCTTCAGTTAAACTGTCTGCATGAGCAGCTATCCTTATTTTAACTTTCAACTTTAGCAGTTGTTTTTATTCCTCCGCCCCCGTTTTCTTTCGTGGGCCTTCTACTAACGCCATTTATTATTTTAAGAAATTCAAATATATCCATAAATAAAGCGTTTGCTCTTTACGTAATTATAAAATAATCATTATGAAAAAATGCATTTTAATGATAACCATGGTAGCAACAATGGCATTCAGTCTTACAAGTTGCTCAAAGGATGACGAAAAGAACAATTGTGACACATGTTCTGCGATGTTGCAGACGATCGAAATATGCGATAATGGCGATGATACATATACCTTAACTGTAGCGGGACAATCCGAAACTATTCCCGTTGGGGAACTCGGTGGACTTTCTCCAGATGAGTTTATAGGAGTTATTTGCGACTTATCTAATTTGACTCCTTAGTAAGAATTTGAGCTTATAACAGGCCCAACCATATATGGTTGGGCTTTTTTTGTCCTCATCAGTAGCCCTTAAAGCTTCAATTTACGTTTGAAGATTTAATAATAAGCCGGATATTCTTAATAAATGAGTACTTTAGAAACAGTCAACCAAGCTTAGTTTTAGACGAACCTCGCGAAAAAGAACAACAAGGCATAAAATCAAACCTATTGATCAAACTCTGGAGATCTTAGCACTAATACATAAAGAATTGGGTATCACCAAAGTCATTTACATTACAATAACAAGGATCACATGAGTGGAATGGACATAGTAATGGTGATCGCTGTGATCTTGTTTGCAAGATTGGGGGTACGACTCTTTATCAGATATCAAAAAATGAAAAAAGATAGTACCAAAAACACCTCAGAAAAGAAATAATCAACTAAATACAAATAACTATCATGGGCATATTTTGGGATCTTTTACAACAAGACGAGCTAGACAAACAACAAGAACAGGCAGATAGTTTGGAGGACCGCGTGGCGGTTTTGGAAACAGAACTGGAGAAGACCCGTGTTCTCCTTAAAAAGACCCTGGTGGCCCTGGAAAGTCATTTGAACCAGGATATTGATGGTGATGGAAAAACAGGTTAATGCCTGTACGCTAAATTAGATTCTTACCAAGAAATGCTATCTATTGAAAATCCGGTGTACGTTTTAGGGGTATTATGCCTTATGGTGCTCGTATCTGTCTATGCAGGGAAAACAACCATAGGAAAGAAGGTGGGGCCGGCCTTATTGGTAATTCTCTTTACCGCCGTTTTGGCTAATACAGGTCTCATCCCTTCGGCTTCCGATACCATTCCGTTGTACAATGGCATCTTTACCTACGTGGCCCCTATTTCTATTTTTTACTTGCTTTTGGGGGTAAACCTTCAATCTATCAAAAAAGCAGGGGCACCCATGATCATTCTCTTTTTAATAGGTTCCCTTGCGACAACGCTGGGGATATTGGCAGCATGGTTTATGCTAAACCCGGAGACAGTACTTGGCGAAGATGGCCGTATTATTGCAGGAATGCTTACCGGCACCTATACCGGAGGTAGTATTAACTTTAACGCCGTAGCCCTGGAATATGATTTCCAGGAACGTGGCATTTTATATGCAGGAACCATTGCTGTAGATAATGTGGTAACCACCTTATGGATCATGGTAACCCTGGCCATGCCAGCACTATTACGTAATCTTTTACCCGCTAAAAAGGTGGCAACTACCAAGAAAAGTATTGACGGAGAAGATAAGGATGCCATCGATTTTCGTTCTTTGGCCTGGCTGCTTTTCCTTGGGGTCACCGCTTATTATGTCTCCGAAACTATTTCTGAGTACTTTCCAAAGATCCCTTCTATCATTACCCTGTCTACTATTGGTATCCTGCTGGCACAAACCACCTTGGTTCGCGGGTTAAAAGGGAGTCATGGATTGGGTTTGTATCTGATCTATCTATTTTTGGCCGTCATAGGAGCATATTGCGAAATAGAGTCTGTTATTGCCTTGGAACAGATAGGGCTTACGCTTTTATTGTTCACTTCCATTGCGGTGCTTTTGCATGGCATTCTGGTGGTGTTTTTGGGTGGCCTATTTTACCGGGACTGGGAGATGATCGCCATTGTGAGTCAGGCCAACATTGGAGGCGGAACCACTGCCATTGCTTTGGCTGAGACTTTTGGTCGAAAGGAATTAATTGTACCTGCCATTTTAGTAGGTACTTTGGGAAATGCCCTAGGCACTTATTTAGGGTTTTTAGTAGTGTATCTACTTTGAACCAATAAAACATATAATCCTATAACTAAATAAGCCCGCAACTAGCGGGCCTAAAAGTTCTTAATAAAATATTGATTCTATTCCATCGCAGGAGTGGCAGACTTTGTAGTAACTGACATATCTCGAACGCATTCATATTTGCCCTCTGAATTTTTTTGAAAGTAGGACATATAATAACCATTTTCCAATTCGGTGCCGGAAGGATTAAATTCTGTCCAGGAACCAATTTCCACTGCGGTATTGCCTTCTGCGAAAAGGTCAACTACTTTATAGACATTGTAATTGCCCGTGGTATCACTCTCAATGCGTTTCGCTATTCTCGCCTCAATAGCGGCCCTCCCTGAAACAGGCTGCTGATTACGACTATAACTGATAGCATCCTCACTGTAATACGCTGCAACCGCTTTGGCATCCTTGGCCTTTTCACCAGCGGCATACCCGTCTTCTATAGCCTGAATTTCAGCCATAACACTCTCCATGTCAATGGGAGCTGGTTTCTCCGCTGTAGAACAGGCGACAAAAAAGACTAAACTTGCTAACAATAGACTATAAATTCCTACTTTTTTTTTCATTTTTTTAAAGGTTTTTTAGTTATTGGATGAAGGTAGCTTATAATTTCACAATTAGTACTTATTGACTTAATTATTTTAGGGTTGTTTCTCATTACAGGAAATGCGTTTATTTTCCTATTGCCCGTATCCAAAATATGGACCCCTCAAAACTAGATGAGGTTGTTGTTCGCGGAACCTATAATGTAACCCGACTAGGCTGGATCATGGTAACCCTGGCCATGCCAGTACTATTGCGAAATAGAGTCTGTTATTGCCTTTGAACAGATAGGGCTTACGCTTTTATTGCTCACTTCCATTGCTGTGCTTTTGCATGGCATTCTGGTGGTGGTACCACCGCCATTGCTTTGGCTGAGACTTTTGGTCGAAAGGACTTAATTGTACCTGCCTTTTAGTGGGTACTTTGGGAAATGCCCTCGGCACTTATTTGGGGTTTTTAGTAGTGTATCTACTTTGATTCCTCCTGTCTTACACAAAGCCATTTTTTTCGTATCTTATGTGTTCACTTCAAAAATCAACATCATGAAAAAAATTATCTTCTTATTCAGTTGCCTCATAGGAACTTTGGGAATTGCTCAAAATGCTACAATCAACAATTTGGTGGCCGACTTTGAGCGCTCCAAGGCCATGTCTTTGGAATATATAGATGCCATGCCCGAAGATCAATTCAGTTACAAACCTACAGAAGGCGTACGCACCTTTGCTGCCCAGATGCTCCACGGGGCCCAGGGAACTATAGGGTTAGCTGCCAATGGCACCGGTGAGGCCGCCATTTATGGCGATATCAATATTGAACAAGAAGCCTCCTTCCAATCTAAAAGTGAAGTACGACGTATTGTGGCTGAAAGCTTCGATTTTGCCATTGCCGGTATCCAAAATATGGACCCCTCAAAATTAGATGAGGTTGTTGTTCGCGGACCTTATAATGTAACCCGACTAGGCTGGATCCAAAAGGCCAATGAACATGTAGGACACCACAGAGGTCAGTGTGCCATCTACTTGAGAATGCAGGGGATTACGCCTCCTGCCTATAAGTTGTTTTAACGGTTTTTTGATCTTCGGGTAAGTCATTAGGGTATTCCGGACAGCCCAGCTTGTCCTTCGTCCTTCCCTGGGTGTTACTACGAAAATACTTGGTTATCTTGCTAAGAATATGCGAGATGGCCTCGCACGTACTTCTTATTAACTTTTAAAGAAATCTATGACTACTCTTCAATTAACTGCCCGCTTTGTGATTCACGATGGGAAACTTGATGAATTTAAGAAAGTGGCAAAAGCCTGCATGCTTTCTACCAAAGAAAAAGATACCGGCACCCTGCAATACGACTGGTATTTTAATAGCGATGAAACGGAGTGCCGGGTAAGGGAAACGTATGTGGATTCTGATGCGATCCTGGCCCATATTGGGAACCTAGGGCCATTGTTGGGCGATTTATTGGCGGTATCCGACTTTTATCCTGAACTATATGGAGCCCCTTCAGAAGCATTGGTAAATGCTACCGCTGCTTTAAAGCCTAAGATATACGCTCACTTTCAGTCACTGTAGCTTTTAATATGGTCGCCACTGACATTGCTATGTCTGGTGAAGTACGGTATTACTTAAATAATTTTATCATAAAAACGTTATAAGTATACCAAGGTTTTAAAACGTACGAAGCTAATTGAATCCGATCGCGAGATATTGCATTGTAGGTATCACAAGTCTTCTTTTATTCTCCTCTTATGGGCAGGAATATAAAGAACAGCATATTTACGGCCAATGGCAGATAATGGGAAGCTTTAAGGACGGGGAACAAGTATTGGAAGCTTTAAAGGATACCATAGCAAATCCCAGACACTACTACTTTACCTTCAATAAGGACGGAACCTTTTCCTATAATGCTGTTTCTCTTGAAATAGCCCAAAAGAGTGCCACAAGGAATGGAACCTGGCACTTATCTACCAATGGAAAACGACTTACCTTACTAGATGCTGCCGTGGATCCGGAGAAACGGAAGATACCAGGGGATTTTCTCAATTTTGCCTCAGATGGCTCTCTTTCTTCTAAACCCATGATATTTCCTATTTTAGAACTAACTGAGAGCAGAATGGTGCTCTATGACGAATATCACAGAACACTAGATATTTTTCGAAAGTAGGCATAGCAGATTGTTTTTGGCGCATATCATTTATGATTTGGTGCCTGCTAATATCTTCTTCCTATTTATACAATCATTCAAACCCAATCAATTCAGCTATTCTGTAAGGCCTCCTCTTATTTTTTGTAATTTTAAAATTCTGATCGAGAACACATGAAATTCAATGATTATTTTAATGAACTTAAGCGACGCAATGTCATTAAGTCTGCCGTTGCATATTTAGTGGTGGCCTGGTTGATCACACAGGTGATAGCTACCGTTTTACCTGCCTTTGGTGCTCCAAATTATCTTCTAAAATGGTCTTTGGTGCTATTGGCCCTTGGTTTTCCTGTCTGGCTCATTTTTGCCTGGATATATGAAATTACGCCGGAAGGCATCAAGAAAACGATCGATATTCAACCTGACCAATCCATCTCAACAAGAACTGGCACGCGACTTAATAAATTGATCATTTCCACACTTACCCTGGCTATTATTGTTCTTTTAATTGACAGGTTCACAAGAGAGGACGCCCAGGTAGTTGAGTATGGTGATAAATCCATTGCCGTCATGGCCTTTGCAGACATGAGTCCTAAAAAAGATCATGAATATTTTTCAGATGGTATTAGTGAGGAATTATTGAATCTGCTAGCCAAGGTCCCTGAATTAAAGGTAATTAGCCGCACCTCATCGTTTTCATATAAAGGAAAGGATACCAAGGCAACAGAGATAGGAGAAGAACTTCAGGTTTCGTATATTCTGGAGGGCAGTATACGCAAGGCCGGCAATATGATTAGAGTTACGGCCCAGTTGATCAATACCAGTAACGGGGCTCATGAATGGTCACATACCTATGACCGGGAACTAGATAGCATTTTTAAGATCCAGGATGAAATTGCCGCGGAGGTAGGCAAAGAATTAGAGTTATCCCTCTTAGGTAAACAATTAAAATCAAAAACGGTAGATCCGGAAGCATACAATTTATACCTGCAGGCTAATCACCTCACCAAACTTAATACAACAAATTCCTATATTGAGGCAGAGGCTAAAATTAAAGAATCCATAGGGCTTGATTCTTCCTATGCTCCAGCCTGGAGATTATTGGCTTCCATTTATGATACCGGAACCTATAATTTTAGTATCCGGGAGGGTAATGAAGGTATTCCATTGGGATTGAAAGCGGTTTACAAGGCTATAGAATTGGACCCTGATTTAGGATATTCCTATGCCACCCTTGCGAGTTTGCTAGAATTAAATTGGGACTTTGAGGAATCAGCCAGAAATATGAAAAAAGCCCTTGAACTTATTCCCAATGATGGTGTTATCATTGGCACTGCTGCTCTAAATACTTTTGGAGATCTGGAGAAGACGGTTAGACTAATAAAAAAGGCCATTGAAGTAGATCCTTTGGTGTATGGAAATTACTTCAATCTTGGCCACGCCTATTATCGCATGGGCCAATTAGAACAGGCCGAAAAGGCATTTAAGACATTTGAATTATATTATCCTAATTGGCAGATATATCATTATATGATGGCTAAGATCAGATTGGCTCAAGGCAGAACCGATGAGGCGATCGCAGAGATTGAACAGGAAAAACACGAATTTTTCAGTATTTACGGTCAAAACTTCATTCAATATGCCATAGGTAACACTACAAAGGCCGATGCCTTGTTTGCAGAATTCCTGGAAAAATACAGTGATACCGATCCTTCTAATGTTGCTGATTTATATGCCTTTAGAGGAGAGTATGACCTTTCTTTTGATTGGCTGAATAAGGCTTTTGAAGTGAAAGACCCAGTTCTGGTGGAAGCACTCACCTATCCGTCTTTTAAGCCCATGTACAAGGATCCTCGCTGGCGAGAACTAGTTGAAAATATGGGATTTCCGCAGGATCATGGATATCCTTTGCCTTAGCTTAATCATGGTACGCCTCTTCCATAGGTAGGGTTGCAAGAATTTCTTTTGTGTCAGTTCTATCATAGACCTCCTTCACTATCTTGTATACATCAGGGATGACCGTTCTTGCCAGTCTGGAGTTGTTGTTTAATAACACACATATCCCCAGATCTGATTCAGGGTAAATAGCAATTTCATTTCTGTAATTGTTAACGCTTCCACCGTGATGCCAAATTGTTTTTTCCTGCTGAGATTCTGCTTCCATGAACTTATGGATCCTCCATCCAAAGCCGTAATAAGATGAAATATGGCCTGGCCAACGGTGGTAGTACTTACCATGGCCTTTAATTTCTATAACCGGTTTAAATGCTGCTGCAATTTCTGTTTTACTCATGATCTCCGGATGATGTCCCAATAAAAATCGCATCCATTTTGCCATATCACGGGCATTGGCACTAATGCCGCCTGCCGCTATGGCGTTGTAGTAATTACTTCTGATTTTTTTGGGTCGCCACCAATTTCGCCATTTTGAATGAGGCATTGCCACATTCTCCGATTCTACTAAGGACTCATGATCCATGGAAGTAGCGCACATTTCCAGGGAATTAAAAAATCTATGTTGTAATGAGGTGGCAATATCCTTGCCTGTTGCTTTTAATATCATCTCACCAGAAAGCGCAAATAGCGCATTCTGATAGCTATACTCCGTGCCGGGTTCACTTACCGGTGTAAGCTCCTTAAATTGCCTTGCTATGTCTGTTAAAGGTAATCCTGCCTCCACAAGATTGGTATAACTGTGGTATGGCGCACCAGCACTATGCGACAGAATACTTGCCAGCGTAATTTTATTTGTATTCTGCTCATCCCCCAGTTGAAATCCCGGTATGCACTCACTAACTCTGTCTTCCCAATGTAAACTACCCTCATGAACTAAATTGGCAGCCAATATCCCCGCAAATCCTTTTGAAAGGGATCCTAGCCTGAATATCGTTTGGTCATTTACCCCCATATTGGTTTTACTATTTCTTTTACCGTATCCATCAGAAATTATGATGGAACCTCCCCGAACAATGCTCACCCCTGCCCCTACTATCTTTCCTGACGCAATGGCACGTTCAAAATAAGCATCTAAGGCCCTCTTCACTTCTTGTTTTTGCAATTCAAATAGCCGAGTCTCCTTAAGATCAGCTAACGATTTCTTTAGAACTTCAGATGTGGTTGTGTCTTTTGCTTCTGGAATAGAATCTGACTTAGTAAAGCTTATTAATATTAAAAATGCATTCACTAAAATCGTTATTCCAATAAGTATTTTCAGTCGATGCATAGGTCTACTAGCCGTTTTTTGGGATGTAATTGGAGAACCAATATGTTAATAACCGTTTAAAATAGTGATTATTATATACTTCACAAGAATATCTACTGAATTATACAGCTGATTATCTCTTATCCTGCATAGAAAAGAAGGTAAAAATGACTTTTAATAAGATAAAAGTGATACCAAAAGCCTTTTATTCCGCTCGGCATTTCGGAAAAGCTGAACTATTTTTTTTATATTTAAGAGATTACACTGCTAAAATTGACGGCCTATGCCAGCATACGAGATCGAAATTATCCTAAGCAGGCAGTTAGCAGATTGTCTTACCGTACCGGTTTTTATAGTAGATCCTGAAGGAACACTTATTTTTTATAATGAACCCGCTGAAGAAATTCTCGGTAAAAAATATCAGGAAACTGGTCCTATGCCGGTTGGAGATTGGGGCACCTCCTTTTTTCCCTATGATGAGGCTGGCAATGAAATTCCCCCGGAGGAATTGCCGTTGGTACAAACCTTAGAAAATAAGGTTCCTGCACACAAGACATTTTGGATCAAGTCCCTTAATGGGAAATCCAAAAATATTTCAGTGACCGCTATACCTATTATAGGGCGATCTAAGAACTTTTCAGGGGCTATGGCCATTTTTTGGGACAATGACGTTAAAGGATGAAAGTAAAGTTACAAGGTACCCGGGGAGCCTATCCATCTTCCTCCGCAAACAATCAAACCTACGGAGGTAATACGTCATGTATAGAGGTGATAAATGGTGAAGAACGATTAATAGTTGATGCCGGCACCGGTATCTTAGGGATCGATTTTGAAACCTTCTATACCGCTGACAGACTCGATATTTTATTAACCCATTTACATATGGATCATATTCAGGGCCTGGCTTTTTGCAAACCCCTGTTTAACCCAAATAAAGAAGTACATATTTGGGGTCCCGGCGGCAGTCCCGAACCACTTCAAACAAGATTAAATCGATTTTTGTCGCCTCCCCTTTTTCCAATCGCTTTAAGGGATATCCCTTCTAACCTTATTATACAAGAACTGCCGAGCACTAGTTTCACTATTGGAGACTTTATTATAACTCCGGGCTATATAAGTCATCCCGGACCAACAGTTGGTTTTCGCATTCAATGTGGTTCCAAAACAGTAACCTATATACCAGATCACGAACCTATCATTGGCAAACAACACCTTTTCCCGGAAGATGAATGGGTGTCTGGATTTGATTTGGCATATGGATCAGATCTGCTTATACACGACTCCCAATACAGCAAAGAAGAGTATACGAGCAAAGTGGGATGGGGCCATTGCTCCATGGAAATAGCTGCTGAGTTTTGCTCCAGGACAGAGGCGAAGCACCTCTTGCTATTCCACCATGATCCGGCTACACCTGATGAAGAGCGGACCAGGATGTTTGATAATTTTATGCAAAAGGCCCATTATGATTTTCCAATTGAG
>JAHEHU010000108.1 GCA_024639765.1 Eudoraea sp. | reverse complement strand
GCCGCCGAGTTGTGGAAACGCATGAAGGCCAGTTCAGGGGGACAGGCGCCTCCGGAATTTTTGAGTACCCACCCTTCAAATGACACTAGAATTGCCAACCTTACAAGTTGGGCCCCTTTGGCCAAAGAAGAGGCCAGAAAATATGGGGTGACCACGTTCCAATAGGGATGCGTCAGATTCCACATCAGGTGTTTTTAATTGTATCTTGGGCACAGCTCCATCAGGCTCTTTGTAAATAAAATTTATGGCCGGGACCATCCTTTTAAAAGGAAGTAAAAAACTACTGAATGCCTGGGCATTCTATGATTGGGCCAATTCTGTATACAGTTTGGTCATTGCCTCTACTATTTTTCCCATTTATTACGGGGCGCTTTTCCGTATGGCCGGTATTGAAAAGATTGCCATATTTGGGGGAGAGATTGCCAGAGCTCCTTTGATAAGTTATACCACTTCAATTGCCTTTGTTTGCATTGCCCTGATCACCCCATTAATTTCTGGGATTGCAGATTATATGGGAAATAAAAAGCTTTTCATGCAATTCTTCTGTTACCTAGGAGGGATTTCTTGTATTGGCCTCTATTGGTTCTCCCTGGAAAATGTTGAGCTGGGATTGGTCTGTTATTTTTTAGGATTAGTAGGATTTTGGGTGAGTTTTGCCATTAATAATTCCTACTTGCCAGATATTGCGTTCCCTGAACAACAAGACCGTATTAGTGCTAAAGGATTTTCCCTTGGATACATAGGAAGTGTAATTCTGTTACTTATTAATCTGGCAATGGTCATGAAACCCGCAGTTTTTGGAATTGCCGGGGAAGGAGCAGAACTACTGGCAATGCGCTACTCTTTTGCGTCAGTAGGTATCTGGTGGATCTTGTTCAGTCAATATACCTTTTACCACCTGCCCAAGGGTGTGAAGCGGGAAGGGGAACGTAGCCATGTAATACTAAATGGTTTTAGGGAATTAAAATTGGTCTGGAAACAGCTTGGAAATGAAGTACGCTTAAAAAGATATTTAGGGGCCTTTTTTGTCTATAGTATGGCTGTACAAACTGTTATGCTTATTGCGGCCTATTTTGGAGAGGAAGAAATACAGTGGGCTTCTGATGCGGAGCGTACAACAGGCCTTATTGTAAGTATTCTTGTCATGCAATTGGTAGCAATCATGGGTGCTACCCTTACAGCAAAAGCCTCAAGTATCTTCGGTAATATTAAGACCCTGGTTGTGGTCAATGTCTTGTGGATCATGATCTGTATCTATGCTTATTATATAACGACTCCCGTAGATTTTTATATCGCCGGAGGATGCGTGGGTATGGTCATGGGAGGTATTCAGGCCTTATCCCGATCTACCTATTCTAAATTTCTTCCTGAAACCAAGGATACAGCGTCTTTCTTTAGTTTCTATGATGTGGCCGAAAAGATCGGAATTGTCATAGGTACTTTCTTATATGGTATGGTAGCCCAATTTACAGGTAGTATGCGTAATGCCACCATATTTCTGGCGTTGTTCTTTATACTTGGTGCAATTCTCTTGCTTCGTGTACGCAAAAAGGCCCCGGTATAGGGCCTTTTTTCTGTATCATAGGTGCACTTCCTCAGCCTTTTGAAATATCGCCAGATCCTGAAGTTTTGCTATCTACCTTTTCCGGATTACCTCTATACGAAATATCACCCGAACCGGAGACCCTTGCCTTTAGAGAAGTATTGGCAGTAACCTCAATTTCCGCAGAACCAGATACTGTGGCACTCACATTATTTGCTTGCAGTCCATATGCATGAACATCCCCTGAACCAGATATCTGAACCTCGAGATTATTGGTGTTTCCTTTTAGTTCCATGTCACCTGATCCTGAAACAGCAACTTGGAGGTCCTGAACATCTAAGTCTAAACTCATGTCTCCCGAACCAGACATCGCAGTTTTAAAATCCGACCCTTTTAATAGTGTCTTGCCTACAATATCCCCTGAACCAGACATAGCTAAGGAATTTATCTCTTCAACCGGAATAGTGATAGAAATACCACCAGATCTCCATGATGAAGGTTGCAGGTTTACGCCCTTTTCGGGTTTAATGGTAAGTTTTCCGTCCTTTACTTCCGTAAGAATATATTCCAAAAGGTTCTCTTCCCCTTTCATCATAATTGCCCCTTCTGCGCCTTCCACAAGTTCTACGTTGAACCAACCTGAAACGGCAATGGCCTCGTAGTCATCCGTAGCTCTTTCAATGGTGACTACTTTCCCATTTCCCTTGATCTTTTTTCCCCACTGTGCGTAGCTCATAGAAGCAATACAGAGGACAAACATAAGTGTGAATAATTTTTTCATTGGACTGTTTTAATAGTTAGTTTTTGGTGAATGATATACTTCCATAATCACTTGAGATAGACACCTGGTTTCCGCTGCCAGATTTTCCGTAATATCCTTTGTAATAGCGATCGCTCGATTTCTCCTTGCTGATGGTCATTTCAAAATCATCTTTTCCGCTTACACCGGCGTAGTCTGTGGTGATCTCAAAATCGAAATAATAATTAGCGCTATATCCTATCTTAATACCTGTGTAATCTGTACGAAGACTTATATTACCAGCATCTTCCGCCATCTTTCCAATTTTCACCCCACCATAATCTGCACTGATGTCAACATTGCCGTGAATTGTTCCCAGAGCCACATTGATGTAGTCTCCGTTTCCTTCTACATTATTTACCTCATCTACTTCCATATTGCCATAGTCACAGCTATACTGAAGATTTTTCATTTCTTCGATCGTTGCATTGGTATAGTCCGCATTGATGACCAGATCACCTGCTTTTTCTATGGTAAACCCGGAATAATCTGCACTGATCTTAGCACTATTGATATATCCAAAAAAGGATTTAGAAGTATAATCGAAGCTCAGATCATTGTTCCTGCCTCGTAGTTCTCCAATTTGAAGTCTACCATAGTCACAATTAATTTTCGCATATCCATCTATCCTATCCAGGATAATATTTCCATAATCATTATTAAGGTGAATACTGTTTTTAACAGGAAGTTTAATGGTATAGTCTATCTGCATATTCACGTTGTTGTTTCCCCAGTTCCAGCCCCAACCTTTATTTTTATTGAATTGGGTTTTAGCGGAGACCATGGAACTACTGGCATCGAACTCCACCGTAATGTCATCTAATTTTTTCTGTACTTTTTCTTCGTTGTTGCCATTGGTCTTAATGACTATCTCAATAACGATCCTGTTCTCATTCCAGGAAGCAAGGTTAATGTTGCCATAACTGTTCGATACTTTCAATAGGGCATCTGCATTTACAGTATACTCCTTTTTGATAGTTTTTTCTTTGGTGTATTTCCCTTTTTGAGGGTCAACATTGGCACTTAGCACCAATGGTAAGGTCCATAACAGAAGGGCCGTGTATTTAAGTAATATTGTTTTCATTTCTATTATTTTTTAGGGTTTTTATGGTTTCTATTTGTGCTAATACATCTTGCATTAGATCTATACGTGTTTGAAAATTTTGGATCATGGCACGCAAAATGAAATTAGTATCACCTCCGTTAAGAAGATCTTGTTCCAACTTCTTATAATCTGTTTCAAGAATAGTCAGTTGGCGTAGGGCATCCTCAATGATTTTGCTGGTCTCAGGTGATTTTTCACGTTCCAATTGTGCTACCTGCTGTTCTATGATGTTGGCGAAATAGAATTGTGAATTGGAGATCTCAGGTGAAATGTCAGCTATTCGTTCTTTTTCCATTTCATTCCGCAATCCGGGTCCCAGAAAGAGGCCTATTACGAGTAAAATTGAGGCTGCCATTGAAAGAGGTTTCCACCAGGAAATACCTTTTTTGGGTTCTGCTTCGGCGGTATTCAATTTTTCAATAAAACGTGCTTTATGTCCGGCCCTGGGTTCTTCCAGGTCAAAATAAGGTCTGGTCTTTTCGAATATTTTGTCTAAGTTCTCCTCTTTCATAATGTAGCAGGCATTAACTTTTTTCGTAAACTTTCCTTTGCTCTTGAAATTGTAGTTCTGCAATTGGCATAACTGATGTCCATAATACTGCAGATCTCCTCATAATCATACCCTTCTATTAAATGTAAGGTCAGAGAAATTCTGTAGTTGTCCTTTAACAAATTCATGGTCTCCAAAACTTTTTGAGCCAATCGTTTTGTTTCATCATGAGTAGCTTCAGGTACATCGTTATCTCTGACCTTGTACAGAGTATCATTAAGCCTAACCTCATTCTTTTGTTGTTTCTTCTTGTAATGAAACAAGCTTTTATTTATCACAATTCTTTTTAACCAGGCACCAAAAGCTACTTCTCCTTTAAACGTGTGCAGCTTAGTAAAGGCATTTAGAAAAGCTTCCTGCATCACATCTTCAGCTTCGGCATTGTTCTTTACGATTCTTAATGCAGTATTATACATGGCCTTATAGTATCTGTTATAGATCTCCAATTGTGCTCTTTGGTTGCCCTCTAAGCATTGTTGTAATAATGTTTCAATATTTTCTCCTACCTGGCTCAAAAAGTATTCGATTTATTATATAGATAGCTCAATTTAGTGATTGTTACAGTTTCTGATCAAAAATTACACGCTTGGCACAGGAATTGTCTTTAATGGAGTGGCTTAAACCTTTATTATCCCATGTAAAAGGGCTCTAATAGGTATTGATGCACAAAAAAATAATTGCAAAAGAAAATCACAGCTGTCTTTAAATGACAGAATGACTGATAAACGATTTATGGGAGACGAAAAAATTATACGATTTGACAATATGTCGTTACAAGATATTAACGAGGAATCTGAACTTATTCCCTTATTAACTCCGGAGGATGAGGAAGAAATGAATAATGAGGTTTTACCAGAGACCCTTCCAATATTACCCTTACGAAACACTGTATTATTTCCTGGTGTGGTGATTCCTATCACTGCCGGAAGAGACAAGTCTATCAATTTGATCAAGTACGCCAATAAAGGCACCAAGACCATAGGAGTTGTTGCACAAAAGGATGAGGATACAGAAGATCCGGCTGTAAAGGATATAAATACCCTTGGAACTGTAGCCAGGATTTTACGGGTCTTACAAATGCCAGATGGCAATACAACTGTTATTATTCAGGGAAAAAAGCGTTTTAAAATTGCCGAAGTACTCACGGAAGATCCCTACATGACGGCTACAATTCGGGAAGTAAAGGAAGACGAGATTGATCAAAAGGGAGAGGAATTCGTGGCTATCATAGATTCTATCAAAGAGATAGCGTTACAGATCATTAAGGATAATCCTAATATTCCAAGTGAAGCTTCCTTCGCCATTAAAAATATACAGAGCAATTCTTTCCTGATCAATTTTGTGTCCTCTAACCTTAATTTAAGTGTAAAGGAGAAACAAACCTTGCTGGAGATCAGCAACTTAAAAGATCGTGCGTTGGCCACCCTGAAGCATATGAATGTAGAACTTCAGAAACTGGCCCTGCAGAAGGATATTCAGTCTAAAGTAAGATCGGATCTTGATCAGCAGCAACGAGAATACTTTTTACATCAGCAGATGAAGACCATTCAGGAAGAGCTCGGCGGAGTCTCCTATGATGAAGAAATAGAAGAGATGCAGCTGCTGGCCAAGAAGAAAAAGTGGAATGAGAAGATTAAGCAACATTTCGAAAAAGAATTGGCCAAGATCAAACGAATGAATCCGCAGGTAGCGGAGTACAGCATTCAACGAAATTATCTGGATCTGTTTCTCGAATTGCCTTGGGACGAATTCTCTAAGGACAAGTTCGATCTGAAAAGAGCTCAAAAAATCCTTGATAGAGATCATTATGGATTGGAGGATGTAAAACGCCGTATCATAGAATACCTGGCAGTCTTAAAACTGAGGAACGATATGAAATCTCCTATCCTTTGTCTATACGGACCTCCTGGTGTTGGAAAGACCTCCTTGGGCAAATCTGTCGCAGAGGCCTTGGGTAGACAATATGTTAGAATGTCCCTTGGCGGACTTAGAGATGAGGCAGAGATCCGTGGTCACCGGAAAACGTATATCGGGGCAATGCCCGGAAGGATCATTCAAAGCATAAAAAAAGCAGGTACCTCTAACCCGGTTTTTATCCTGGATGAGATAGACAAGCTTTCAAGCAGTTATCAGGGAGATCCTTCTTCTGCTATGTTGGAGGTCCTGGACCCCGAACAGAACAGCGAATTTCATGATAATTTTCTTGAGATGGGATATGATCTGTCCAAAGTGATGTTCATAGCAACCGCCAATAATCTTTCTTCCATTCAACCGGCTCTTCGAGACCGTATGGAGATCATAAATGTAACGGGCTATACCATTGAGGAAAAAGTAGAGATTGCCAAACGACACCTATTGCCAAAACAATTAAAGGAACATGGCTTGTCAGCAAAAGACCTGAAAATTGGCAAAAGGCAGTTGGAAAAGATTGTTGAAGGATACACCAGGGAATCTGGAGTACGTGGCCTTGAGAAACAAATAGCAAAAATGGTTAGGTATGCTGCCAAATCTATTGCCACTGAGGAAGAATATGAAATTAAGGTGAGCAATGAGATCATTGAAAAAGTCCTTGGCCCTCCACGTCTGGAGAGAGATAAATATGAGAATAATGAGGTGGCAGGAGTTGTGACCGGACTGGCCTGGACCAGTGTAGGGGGCGATATTTTGTTTATTGAATCTATCTTATCCAAGGGGAAAGGGCTGCTAAATATAACCGGTAACCTGGGTAAGGTTATGAAAGAGTCTGCTACTATTGCCATGGAATATATAAAGTCTAACGCAGACACATTTGGAATCGATCCGGGAGTTTTTAGCCGTTACAACGTACATATTCACGTTCCGGAAGGGGCCACCCCAAAAGACGGACCCAGTGCAGGGATCACCATGCTCACTTCTCTGGTTTCCTTGTTTACACAAAAAAAGGTAAGGAAAAGTACGGCTATGACAGGGGAGATCACCTTACGAGGAAAGGTGTTACCCGTTGGGGGTATTAAAGAGAAGATACTGGCAGCCAAAAGAGCACGTATTAAGGATATTATTCTTAGTAAGGACAACAGGAAAGATATCCTGGAGATAAAAGAGGAGTATTTAAAAGGACTTACTTTTCATTATGTAACAGATATGAGTGAGGTAATAGCGCTTGCAGTTACGAATCAGAAGGTAAAAAATGCTAAAAAGCTCTGATACCGGTCTTTAGATGCTTCCCTTGCTTTACCAAAGAAAAGTCCAAAGAAGATCGAATCAGCGCCACTTTTCTGCGTAATTTTAAGGCATGAGAAAAATTACCATCGCAATTGACGGTCACTCCTCTACGGGGAAGAGCACCATGGCGAAGCAATTAGCGAAGGAACTTGGTTACATTTATGTGGATACAGGGGCTATGTACAGGGCTATTACCCTTTACGCCCTACAAAAAGGGTACATTGGGCCAAATGTTGATGGTCTGGACCTGCTGATCCCGGAACTTCCATTGATCCATTTGGAATTTAAGTATAATGCTGCCTTAGGTTATTCTGAAATGTATCTTAATAAAGTGAATGTTGAAAACAAGATACGCACCCTTGAAGTCTCCCGTTATGTTAGTCAGGTTTCTGTGATCAAAGAAGTACGCCACAAATTGGTCGCTTTGCAAAAAGAAATGGGTGCAAAAAAGGGATTGGTAATGGATGGCAGGGATATAGGAACAGTGGTCTTTCCGGAAGCCGAACTCAAGATTTTTATGACAGCCTCCCCCGAAATTAGGGCTACCAGACGATATAAAGAACTGCTGAAAAGAGGAGCGGATATACATTTTGAAGAAGTTCTGGAAAATGTACAGCAAAGAGATTATCTGGACTCTAACAGAAAGGTCTC
>JAHEHU010000224.1 GCA_024639765.1 Eudoraea sp. | reverse complement strand
AAACCATGTCCCCTTACGTCTGCTATGACAGCATGTTTATTTTGTAGGCCTCGTAGTTGATCTATTAGATAATTTCCGGTTAGTTTGGCATGTTCCTTTAAGTTCTCTTCTTCTAGTACATTCAGTACCGAAAGGCCTATTGCACAAGACACCGGATTTCCTCCAAAGGAACTAAAGAATTCCGGACCTTTCTCAAAAGAACTCATCACTTCTTTTGTGGTGATGACAGCTCCCATCGGGTGGCCATTTCCCATAGGTTTACCTAAAACCACAATGTCTGGAATAACATCAAACAGTTCATATCCCCAGAAAACATCACCTAGTCTTCCAAAACCAACCTGTACTTCATCGCTTATGCAGAGGCCGCCCTGCGCTCTGATCTTTGGGTAAACCGCTTTCAGATATCCTTTAGCCAAAGGGACCTGCCCTCCACAACCTACAATTGGTTCTGCTATAAAAGCTGCAATTTCGCCATTATACTCTGAGATCTGCGCTATTGTTCGCTTAGAAAACTCAATGCCCGCACTACCGTCATCTGAAAGTTTAGTACCGAAGACTTTGGGCAGGGGTGTTTCTATAGTTTCTGTTGGTTGCCCTGCATTTCCCATTGCCTGATATTTATATGAACTTATAGCTATCCCTGTATTGGTATGTCCGTGATAGCCATGTTCCATTACCAGTACCTTGTTCTTACGGGTATGATATTTTGCTATCCTTATTGCCAGATCACTGGCTTCACTCCCCGAGTTTACAAAAATCACTTTGTTTAATGGATTGGGGAATTTCTTCAAAAGAGCGGTGCTATACTGCTCTAATGCATCATATAAGTACCGTGTATTGGTATTTAATTGAGCCATAGCACGCTGACCGGCAGATACTACTTTAGGATGACAATGACCTGTAATCATGATGTTGTTATAAGCATCCAAAAAGGTATTCCCCTGTGAATCATACATGTATTGAAATGCCGCTCCTGCCATATGGATGGGTTCGGTATAGCTTAAGGAGAGGTTATTGCCAAAATGTTTCGCTCTGTTCTCCCGGAGTAGGGATATTTGGTTCACTGAAGTCTTTGGATGGGAACATGCTTCGCGAAATTCATTTCGTGCTCTCACAGGGTTTATTGAAAGTAATTTGTACAATAGGTCCCAGGCACCTTTTTCACTGATCGTTATATAAGATGAATCTGGCTTTTGTTTTTTGGCATAGGCCGAATTACATACACTAATACAAAGCCTGGCAGCAATAAGATAATAGAGGCAATCGCATTCAAGGGAAGTAAGCGGGAGTTCTTTGTGGTACGCTTTTAATACTTCTGTGCCGTAGTTCAGGGGATCTTCCTTGTTCATCATTACATAGGTCATGGCAATCGCTACCTCTGCTATTAACCACGAATGACACATATCCCCAAAATCAATGATTCCCGATACTTTTTCACCATCTGTTAAGACGTTCCAATCATTGGCATCATTGTGAATTAGACATTGTCTAAGATCATACCGAACAGGCTCAATATGTTCTTGGAATTGCAAAAAGAAATACCTTACCAGATTCCGATCTCTGGCATCCGTAATGAAGCTGTGATAGCGGTAGCTCTTTCGAAAGTGTTTTAGATCCCACGAAAGTACCTTAGCCCTGAATATTTCCAAGTCCTTATGAAGTAAGGTGTCATCTAATCTCCCGAGGAATTTCCCTAAAGAAGACAATAGGGTAGGGGTGGTTGGTACTTCAGCTAAAAACGTTCCTTCTACAAAACTCAGTAAACGGTATAGATGATCTTTGGTCTCATAACAGGCATCACCCTTTTTTGTAGGGATCCTATATGGGAACTGGTATGACTTTAATTTCTGTAAATGAACTAATACTGCATCTTCAGCAAGTAATTCTTTTTTGGCCTTAGGGGTGTTTTTATATTGTTTTAAAACATAATTTCCTTCTTTCGAGAGCACCTTATAATTCGTGCTTACATAGCCTTCCAGTGAGGTGATGGAAGTGAGCGTAAGATTGTATTCTTGCTGCAGGATGGTTTCTATCCTCATACAGTACTTCTGTTTAGATCATTAAACATAGAACTTTTCAAATAGACATGAAAAGAAAGTTGTAATTACCTAACGAGAAGTTGCAGCAATGGGAAAGTGTCGGCCTAATGATACCTATACTATACTACCTTACAGTTACCTCAATTTGGGATAATCTGCAGGATTAACTTCATGCATAATCTGATAGATCTTTTCAAAGATATCTTCGGCATTTGGTTTGGAAAAATAATCCCCGTCTGTAGCATAGGCGGGTCTATGCGCTTTAGAACTTAGTGTTTGCGGTGCACTGTCCAGATATTGATATGCACCTTGTTTTTCAATGATCTCTTGCATTAGATAGGCAGCGCATCCTCCCGGAACATCTTCATCTACAACGAGCAAACGATTTGTTTTTTTAACGCTTTGCAA
>JAHEHU010000223.1 GCA_024639765.1 Eudoraea sp. | reverse complement strand
AACGATCATCTTTTTTGGAACATTCTAGTCCTATTTACATGACCTCAAGTTTTGTCTTTGAGGACGCAGAAGATATGCGGGCTTCTTTTGCAGAAGAAAAGGATAGGAATATCTACTCAAGATATGCCAATCCAAATGGGACGGAACTGATCGATAAGGTCTGTAAAATGGAAGGAGCGGAAGCAGGCTTTGCTTTTGCCTCGGGGATGGCAGCTGTGTTTTCAACTTTTGCTGCACTTTTGGAAAGTGGGGATCATATTTTGTCTGCCCGCAATATTTTTGGGTCTACTCATAGCCTGTTTACCCAGTTCTTTCCTAAATGGAAGATAACCCATACTTATTTTAAGATCGATGAATTAGAGAATCTGGAAGCGTTTATTACTCCCAGAACCAAAGTGATCTATGCGGAATCGCCAACCAACCCTGGCGTAGATCTGGTAGATCTGGAACGCCTTGGGGCCATTGCAGATAAACACGGATTATTATTGATAGTAGACAACTGTTTCGCCTCCCCTTATTTACAGCAACCCATTACTTTTGGGGCCCATCTGGTGATCCACTCGGGCACCAAGCTTATGGATGGACAGGGTAGAGTATTGGCAGGGATCACAGTAGGCCGGGCAGATTTGATAGATAAGATCTATAGATTTGCCAGAATATCCGGACCCGCACTTTCACCATTTAACGCCTGGCTGCTTTCAAAGAGTTTGGAAACTCTGGCGGTGAGGGTAGACAGACATTGTAGTAATGCCCTGGCAATGGCACAATTTCTGGAAACACATCCTAAGGTAGTTTGGGTAAAATACCCGTTTCTGCCATCACATCCGCAGTACGAGTTGGCCAAAAAACAAATGAAGGCCGGTGGCTGTGTGGTATCGTTTGAAATAAAGGGAGGTGTAGCGGCTGGCAGAAGCTTCTTTGACGCTATCAAACTATTATCCCTTTCCGCAAATTTGGGTGACTCCCGGACTATTGTGACCCACCCGGCTTCTACTACTCATAGCAAGCTTTCCGAACAAGATAGATTGGAAAGTGGTATCACTGATGGTATGGTGAGGATCTCCGTAGGTCTCGAGCATAAGGAGGATATCATTGGAGATGTTTCACAAGCATTGGATAGCATCTCTTAAGTAAAGGATTCCACGCTTTTAGCTATATTAGCCTTATGCTTTCCAAAAAGACCAAGTATGGCCTGAAGGCCTTAACATTTCTGGCAATCCAAAAAGAGCGGAATCCTATTCCAATCGCAGAGATTGCAACTCATGAGAATATCTCACAGAAATTCCTGGAAAGCATTTTACTCACGTTACGCCGCACAGGATATCTGGGATCCAAAAAAGGCAAGGGTGGGGGGTATTATCTGATAAAGGACCCTTCCGAAATACCCATGACCACGGTAATGCGTGTCCTGGAGGGACCAATAGCCATGGTATCTTGCGTCAGTATTAATTTTTATGAGAAATGTGAGGACTGCCCGGATGAGCAAAGTTGCTCGGTGCATAAATTAATGCTTAAGGTACGGGACAGTGCCCTTGATGTATATCGCAATACTACTCTCGCAGATCTTATTACATAAGTGTCATATTCCTAACATATTTTTGATTCTACTGAAAATATTGGAAGTAATCATATGCATTTTTATTAATCTACTAAAACTATAGGATAATCAATAAATTGATTGTTTTTTCTGTCAATAGCATCAATTATATATACTATTTTTGATTTACCTATTAAAACTATAGGGTATATAATTTTTTTATAGAATTAATAGTATTTGCCCCATGATATTTACAGATCAACACTTAAAACATTTAAACGCACAATTCAGAGGGATCCCTACGGAAGAGATCATAGGCTGGGCGTTAGATTATTCCCGAAGACCCATTGTAACTACCAATTTTGGTCCTTTTTCTGCGTCTCTTTTACACGCCGTAACGGCTATAAGGAAGGATGTTCCTGTAATATGGTGCGATACCGGATATAATACAGAGGCTACCTATACGCATGCGGATGAGGTTATGACATCTCTCGATCTGAATATGAAGATCTATGTCCCCAAGCAAACAAGGGCCCGGAGGGATGTTCTAATGGGGATCCCGGATGTAGATGATCCCAGGCATTCCGAATTTACAAGGCAGGTAAAATTAGAGCCTTTTCGCAGGGCTATAAAGGAACACCAGCCCGATGTTTGGTTCACAAACATTAGGAAAGGACAGACCGCTTACCGGGATAGCTTAGATATACTTAGTCTTAGTAAGGAGGGCATATTAAAGGTAAGTCCTTTCTACCACTGGAATGATAATCAATTGAATGCCTATCTAAGACAGAATAAGCTTTTCAATGAATATAACTATTATGATCCAACCAAGGTACTCCAAAACCGGGAATGTGGTATACACCTGTGATTTGGTGGTTAAGAAGTGTATTTGGTTTTAAAGGATTGGTGAAGGAATTTGATA
>JAHEHU010000222.1 GCA_024639765.1 Eudoraea sp. | reverse complement strand
AAGCCCGGTGTAGATTTTGAAAATGAATAGTATAGTAGTGTTTTGCGGTAGCAGTGAAGGAATAGATCCCTTAATATTAGATAAGGCTTATTCTTTAGGGAAGGAAATGGCAGAACGATCTGTCAAACTTGTTTATGGAGCAGCAAGAATTGGTGTCATGGGTAAGTTGGCGCAGGGTGCATTGGACTATTCTGGAAACGTGATCGGAATAATTCCAGATTTCCTTAAACTAAAAGAAGTATTTCATACTGGTCTGACAAAATTAATCGTAACAGAAAATATGCATGAGCGTAAACTGAAAATGCATGAATTGTCCGAAGGCGTAATCATGCTTCCCGGGGGCTATGGTACTTTGGAGGAATTTTTTGAAATGTTAACATGGGCTCAATTGGGATTGCATCACAAACCTATCGGTATTTTGAATATTAACGGATTTTACAATAGTTTAATGAGTATGCTTAAAACTATGGTCGATCAAGGATTTGTTAAACAGGAAAACTATGATATGATACTTATAGACCATTCAATTCACGGCTTATTGGATAAGATGACGCATTATCACCCCCTGCATGTGCCTAAATGGATAAACAAAGATCAACTTTAATGACTAACAAGGAAAAAATAGAAGCCTTACGCCAGGAACTCAGGGAACACAACCATAAATATTATGTTCTCGCCAGTCCCACTATATCGGATTATGAGTTTGATATGAAATTAAAGCAGTTACAGGCCCTGGAGGAGCAATACCCTGAATTTATGGATGCAACCTCCCCAACTATGCGGGTAGGAGGTACAGTCACAAAGAATTTTGAAACAGTAGTTCATGAGCATAGAATGTATTCATTGGACAACTCTTATTCCAAAGAAGAGTTATTGGAATGGGAAAAGCGGGTATTACGCATTTTGGGAGATTCCGCAGTTAGTTTTACCTGTGAATTAAAATATGATGGCGCATCCATTAGCCTGACTTATGAAAATGGAGAACTTGTCAGAGGGGTTACAAGAGGTGATGGGTTTCAGGGTGATGATGTAACAGCAAATATAAAAACCATAAAATCTGTACCCCTAAGATTACGGGGAGATTTTCCATCTAAATTTGATATAAGGGGTGAAATTGTTCTGCCCATAGATGGTTTCGCTAAAATGAATGAAGAGCGCATCAATAGTGGAGAGGATCCTTATATGAATCCAAGGAATACCGCTGCCGGAAGCCTTAAATTACAGGATAGTTCATTAGTTGCAGAAAGACCTTTGGAATGCCTACTCTACGGAATTACCGGAAACAAACTAAATTTTTCTTCCCAGTTTGAAATGCTTCTAAAAGCACGAGAATGGGGTTTTAAAGTACCTTCTGCAGCCAAGCTTTGTAAAACGACCGAAGAAGTAATGGAGTTTTTAGAATATTGGGACACTGAACGACATAATCTTCCATATGAAACCGATGGCGTTGTTGTAAAAGTTAACAGTCTTCAACACCAGGAAGAACTAGGATATACCGCCAAGTCTCCCAGATGGGCTCTGGCCTATAAATTTAAAACAGAACAGGCGGTAACAATACTTAATGAAATCAGTTATCAGGTAGGCAGAACAGGGGCTATTACACCGGTAGCAAATTTACAACCGGTACTCTTAGCAGGAACCACAGTCAAAAGAGCATCATTACATAATGCAGACCAAATAGCAA
The DNA here is from genome assembly GCA_024639765.1 of Eudoraea sp. Taxonomy (GTDB): domain Bacteria; phylum Bacteroidota; class Bacteroidia; order Flavobacteriales; family Flavobacteriaceae; genus Muriicola. Next base: position 777 of record JAHEHU010000222.1, on the reverse strand, counting down.
AGCTTGATATTCGTGAAGGGGATACGGTAAATGTGGAGAAAGGTGGAGAGATTATCCCTAAAATAGTCGGTGTTGATTTGTCAAAACGTCCTTTAAATTCTATACCTACCCGGTATATTACAAACTGTCCTGAGTGTGGTACTGAGTTGATTAGAAAAGAAGGGGAGGCCCAGCATTTCTGCCCTAATGAAAGTGGATGTCCCCCGCAGATAACAGGGAGAATTCAACATTTTATTTCCAGAAAAGCCATGGATATTGAAGGTTTGGGGAGTGAAACAGTAGAATTGCTATATAAAGAGGGCCTGATAAAGAATTATGCCGATTTGTATACACTTACCAAAGAACAGCTCATGCCTTTGGAACGTATGGCAGAAAAGTCAGCGGAAAATTTGATTAATGGTGTATCGTCATCTGTAAATATTCCTTTTGAACGAGTGTTATTTGGACTTGGTATACGATATGTTGGGGAAACTGTGGCAAAGAAATTAGCGAAGGCTTACAAGAATATAGATGCATTAATGGCAGCCACAGTGGATGAGCTGAAGATGGTTGATGAAATTGGAGAGAGAATTGCAGAAAGTACGGTGAACTTCTTTAGTGATGAAAAGAACAGAGATACAATAAAACGGCTTAAGGAATATGGTCTTCAGTTTTCTCTTACCGATGAGCAACTAGAAGGGCAAACTGAAAAACTTAAGGGTCAGATCTTTGTGGTGTCTGGGGTATTTGAAAAAGTAAGTCGAACCGAATTGAAAAAATATATTGAGGATAACGGGG
>JAHEHU010000037.1 GCA_024639765.1 Eudoraea sp. | reverse complement strand
GCCAGGTGAGGAGCGTAAGGGGCTATGAGTATGGCCAAGGGTTCCAAAATTTTCCTGCTTTGGCATTTTTGAGCGGATAGTTCATTAACACAGATCATGAAGGTGGCCACCGAAGTGTTAAATGAGAAGTTCTCAATATCCTCTGTTACTTTCTTAATGGTTTTATGGAGGGTCTTCAGTGACGCTGCTTTGGGTTCATCGTCCATAAGGTAAAAAAGTCCGTCTTTTTGTGAATGGTATAAACGCCACATTTTTTTCAGAAAGGAATATACTCCTGTGATCCCTGCCGTATTCCATGGCTTAGATTGTTCCAAGGGGCCGAGAAACATTTCGTATAATCGTAAGGCATCCGCACCATATTCTTCACAAATTGCATCAGGATTTACAACATTATACTTGGACTTAGACATTTTTTCCACTTCCCGTCCTACATAAAAGCAACCATCCTCAAGAATAAAATCTGCCTCTTTGAATTCGGGACGCCATGCTTTAAACGCATCTATATCCAACTCATCCGAGGAGTTTACCAGCGCCACATCTACATGGATAGGATCTACACGATTTCCTTTTATTAATCCTTTGGAAAGCAATCTATTGGTCCCTTCTTCTCTATACACAAATGCACTTGTCCCCAGGATCATACCCTGGTTAATAAGTTTCCTGGCATATTCTTCCTTGGACACCCATCCCATATCGAACATAAACTTTTGCCAGAATCTGGAATACAAAAGATGCCCGGTAGCATGCTCAATTCCCCCAATGTATAGATCAACATCTTGCCAATAATTAATTGCTTCCTTGGAAAAAATGGCCTCGCTATTCCCTGGATCCATATATCTGTTGAAGTATTGTGAACTACCTGCCCAACCTGGCATGGTATTCAACTCTAACGGGAAAACCTCTTTGTGGTCTATACGGTCATTGGCGACAACCGTCTCTGTGGTAGTACACCAGGCCCAGTTAAGGGCATTTCCTAAAGGTGGCTCACCTGTCTCGGTAGGTAAATATTTTTCTACCTCAGGCAGGGTTAAAGGCAGTTTTTCTTCGGGAATCATCTTTGGGACATTATTTACATAATACACCGGAAATGGCTCACCCCAATATCGTTGCCTGCTAAAGACAGCATCTCTCAATCTGTAATTTACTTTTCCCTTGCCCAGTCCTTTCTTTTCCAACTCCTCAATCACCCTTTTGGACGCTTCCTTATAGGGAAGCCCGTTTAAAAAGTCTGAATTGGCAATAATAGTAGTCGCTTTATCTGCAAAAGCCTCTTCAGAGATGTCGATGCCTTCAAAGATGTTTGGGATAGGGATATTGAAATGTTTCGCGAAATCATAATCGCGTTGATCCCCACATGGAACAGACATCACAGCTCCTGTACCATATCCCGCCAGCACATAGTCTCCTATCCATATTGGTATTTTCTCCTCAGTAAAAGGATGAAGCGCATAAGCTCCCGTAAATACACCGCTTACGGTTTTCACATCGGCCATACGATCGCGTTCAGATCGTTTAGAAGTTTCAAGAACATACTTATTTACAGCTTCTTTCTGTGATTTTGTAGTGATCTTACCGACCAACTCATGCTCCGGGGCCAGGGTCATAAAACTAACCCCGAAAAGGGTGTCGGGCCTGGTTGTAAATACTTCTATTGGGTACGATTCATTGGTTTCGGAATCTGGCGCAGTAAAAAAAGTAAGCATTGCCCCAACAGAGCGCCCAATCCAATTGGTTTGAGCATCTTTTAAAGGTTGCGGCCAGTCAATCGTATTTAAACCATCCAATAACCGTTGTGCATATGCCGTGATGCGCATGCTCCATTGTGTCATTTTCTTCCGCACCACCGGATGACCACCGCGCTCAGATACTCCATTAACGATCTCATCATTTGCCAGTACAGTTCCAAGGGCAGGACACCAATTTACCTCTGTATCTGCCAGATAGGTAAGTCGGTATTTTAAAAGCAGTTTTTGTTGATCACTATCGTCTAATGCATTCCATTGTTCTGCAGTGATCAATGGCGTATCCTCATCACAAACCGCATTGATCTTTGCGTTTCCTTCCGATTGCAGTCTTTCCTCCAGATTTGATATTGATTCCGCTTTGTCCGTGTCCTTATTATACCAGGAGTTGAATAATTGAATAAAGATCCATTGTGTCCATTTGTAATATGCCGGATCTGAAGTACGAACTTCTCTGCTCCAGTCGAACGAAAACCCTAATTTATCTAACTGTTCCCTATATCGTTTGATATTCGTTTCTGTGGTAAGGGCCGGATGCTGACCAGTTTGTATAGCGTACTGCTCCGCAGGCAATCCAAACGAATCATATCCCATAGGGTGGAGCACATTGAATCCTTTATGCCTTTTGTAGCGCGCGTAAATATCACTGGCAATATAGCCAAGTGGATGTCCCACATGCAATCCCGCACCAGAGGGGTACGGGAACATATCCAGTACATAGAATTTTTCCTTATCCGATGTATTGGTTGCCTTAAACGTTTGGTTCTTGGCCCAGAATTGCTGCCATTTATCTTCGATTCTCCTAAAATCGTAGTTCATCTTTTTGTCTTTCTCGTTCTATAGCGGCAAAAATAGGCGTAATCCCTGAAACGGGAAAGCCAATACTTCTAACAATAGTTCGTTTACATAGATGGAGGCGTATAAACAGCGCTTCATGAATCCTAATAGTATATATTTAGTCGTAGAAATGAAGGATTTAAAAGTTTTTGTGTTACTAATCGCCCTAGGATGTGTGCAGTCCCTTTTTGCTCAATTGGGCTTTTGCTCCGGCAATTCCGGGAGTCCAATATTTACAGAAGATTTTGGAACTGGCACAACCAATGGTCCCGCATTACCCGCGGGAACCACCACCTATACATATGTTAATGGTGCCCCGGATGATGGCAGCTATACCATTACCAGCAGCACGGCAGGCTATTTTGACTGGTTCAATATTCCAGATCATACGCCAGATGACGTTAGCGGCAAAGCATTTATAGTAAATGCCAGTTTTACCCCCGGAGAATTTTACAAAAGAACGATTACAGGTTTATGTGAAAATACTTCCTATGAATTCTCATCCTGGCTTCTTAACCTACATCCCAGATCTGGTGCAGGATGCCCGGGTAATGGTATTCCTGTGAATGTCAAATTTCAAATTTTGGATAGTACGGGTATGAATATTCTTGCAGAAGGTGATACAGGAGACATAGAGGACAAGACCTCGCCAGAATGGGAACAATACGCCCTTCTGTTCACAACGGCTCCGGGCCAGTCAGCTGTAATTTTAAAAATGATCAATAACGGCAACGGCGGATGTGGAAATGACCTGGCCATTGATGATATTGTTTTCAGATCATGTGGAGATCTTATAACATTATCTGACACAACAAACGAAACCTCCATTTACACCTGCGAAGATGACGGCCCGGTAAGTACTACAATTAATGCCACCCCAGATTTCAGCATATTCACCAATCATTTTTATCAATGGCAGGAAAGTAACGATGCCATAAATTGGAGCGATATACCTGGGGAAACATCGAACACATATACCACCCCTTTTTTAAATAATGATACATTTTACAGGGTAAAGGTTTCGGAAGATCTTATAAATATCTCCAATGACCAATGCAATGTTATTTCTGAGATTTTCGAAATTATTTTTGTGCCAACGCCAAATCCGCCAAATAACATTGGGGATATCCGTATTTGTGAAAATATAGAAAGTGGTATCCTGACCGTCAGAGTTCCCACAGGAATTATTGTGAATTGGTTCGATGCTGCCACCGGAGGTACATTGCTGGCATCTAATAGTTCCTCGTACACTACAGATGTCGCCGGCACCTATTATGCCGAGGCTGTCCCCACAATAGCGGATTGTCCATCCAATACAAGAACACCGGTTACCCTGGAATTTTATCCCTTGCCAGTTGTGGCAGATGAAGAATTATTTTTTTGTGAAAATACTGACATTACTCTGGAATCTAAGGTCACCGGAGTAAATTATGAATGGAGTACAGGGGAAACCACAGCGAACATCATTGTTTCTCAACCAGGCACTTATACTGTTGAGGTTACTGATCCGAGGGGATGTTCTAATACCAAAACCATACTACTCACTCAGATCGATCTGCCTATCATAGACGAGATTTTCTCAGATGATCTAGATATCTCCATCTCTACAGCTAATGAAGGAGCGTTTGAGTATTCAATAGACGGATTAAATTTTCAGGACGACTCAAACTTTTCAGAAATACCCGGTGGCGTCTATACAATTTCCGTAAGAAATAAATCGAGTTGTGGAATAGTTTCTCAAGAATACTTTCACCTGGTAGTTCCTAAATTTTTTACGCCTAACGGGGATAGTGTAAATGATGTTTTCAAGATTGATGGTATTGAATCTACCCTAGATTATGAGATCAACCTTTTTGATCGATATGGAAAACTACTGAAAAGTTCTTTTAATACTCCTTTCCAGTGGGATGGAACCTATAATAACCAGGACCTTCCTTCAGGCGATTATTGGTATACTATCAGAATAGAGGACAAGATGATGAAGGGACACCTTTCCCTAAAAAGGTAGCTTGGAGTATTTCATTCAGTGACCACCCTAAAATAATACTACTCTCCTCAACATAAGGTTCATCTTACTTTAGTATTTTTACGCTATCAAAAACCTACTATGAGTACATCTTTTGAACGTTATCAAAAAAGGAAATTGATTTCTTCTTATTTCTCTGTGGTACTGAGTATTGCTCTCGTTCTTTTTCTTCTTGGGGTTTTGGGTCTGCTGGTACTGAATACCAAAAAACTGGCAGATCATTTTAAGGAACAAATAACACTCTCGGTATTTATGAAAGAAAATGCCAAGCAAGTGGAAATAGATCAGCTACAGAAAAGTCTGGTGTTAGCACCCTATACAAAAACAGCTACCTATGTTTCCAAAGAGGAAGCTGCGGAACAGCACAGCGATGAAATAGGGGAAAATTTTATTGACTTTTTAGGATACAACCCCCTCAAGAATTCAATAGACGTTCAGTTAAAGGCTGATTTCGTAACTACGGATCAGATCGCCTCTATTGCCGAGGAAATCTCTGCGAAGGGTTATGTAGAGGAAGTGAGTTATGACAAACCACTGATCGCATTGCTGACAGACAATGTAAAAAAGATCTCCTTTTGGATCCTGATCATCTGTGCTATTTTTACATTTATTGCAGTACTATTAATAAACAGTTCTATTCGTCTTTCCATATATTCTAAACGATTTATTATTAAGACCATGCAAATGGTAGGAGCCACCAAGACTTTTATAAGAAGACCTTTTATCTGGACCAATATTAAACTAGGGATGTTAGGGGCTTTACTGGCATTACTGGTCCTGGGAGGACTATTATACTACATGGATCTCAATTTTCCGGAACTCAATCTTCTCGCTGATGTATGGTTCCTTGGAGGTCTGTTTTTAGGGGTTTTTGTCCTGGGTGCATTAATCTCCCTATTGAGTACTTTCTTTGCGACCCAACGATTCTTAAATCTAAGAACAGACGATTTATATTATTAACTTTGCGGTCATGGGTAAGAAGCAGAAGAATAATCAGGAAAGGAATAGAAAGGAGTTTATATTTCAAAAAAAGAACTATTTGTTCATGTTCATTGGTATTGCCTGCATGGCCTTAGGTTTTATTTTGATGAGTGGGGGAGGAAGTGATGATCCCACTGTTTTCAATCCGGACATTTACAGTTTTAGAAGGATCCGTCTGGCACCTACGCTGGTGTTGATCGGATTAGGATTCGAAGTATATGCCATCCTGTTGAACCCTCATAAGAAGAAATAATTGGAGATCATTGACGCCATCATTCTTGGCATTGTACAGGGCTTAACCGAATTTCTTCCTGTTTCATCCAGCGGACATTTAGAACTGGGAAAGGCCATTTTAGGAGATGCCTCCATCCCGGAAGATAGCCTTTTATTTACGGTAGTTCTCCACTTTGCCACCGCACTAAGTACGCTTGTGGTTTTCAGAGCAGATGTATTGCAGATATTAAAAGGGTTATTCAGTTTTAAATGGAATGAAGAAACTCAATTTTCCCTTAAGATCATTCTTTCAATGTTCCCTGCTGCATTCATAGGGCTGTTTTTTGAAGAAAGGTTGGAAGTCCTTTTTGGTGAGAATGTACTACTCGTGGGATATATGCTTATTATAACAGCACTTTTATTATACTTAGCAGACAGAGCTAAAGAAACGGAGAAAAAAGTCACCTATTTAAATGCCTTTATAATTGGTGTGTCACAGGCTATTGCAATTTTACCAGGGATCTCACGGAGTGGCGCAACTATTTCGACATCAGTGCTCCTGGGAATTGACAAATCAAAAGCAGCCCGTTTTTCCTTCCTGATGGTAGTTCCTCTCATTCTCGGTAAGATGGCAAAAGATCTGTTGGGTGGGCAAATAGATTTTCAAAGCGCTCAAATAGTGAGTATTGGAGCCGGATTTATTGCTGCTTTTATAGCCGGGCTCGTGGCCTGTACCTGGATGATCCAATTGGTAAGACAAAGCAAATTACAGTATTTTGCTATCTATTGTTTCCTGGTTGGCTTAATTGCCATCGGTTTTGGCCTTTGGAACTAATATAATAATATGCGCGCCTCTGTTGAATCCATAACCAAAGATGAGTTCCTGGAAGGGCAGATTTTGCTCCTGGACAAGCCTTTGGGCTGGACATCCTTCCAAGCCGTAAATTCAGCAAAGTGGACGATCAGGAAAAAGTTTCAACTTAAAAAGTTGAAAATTGGGCATGCGGGCACCCTGGATCCGCTGGCTACTGGCCTGTTAGTTGTTTGTACCGGGAAATTCACAAAAAAGATCGCGGAACTACAAGGGCAATTAAAAGAGTATACAGGCACCATAACCCTTGGTGCAATTACTCCCTCCTATGATTTGGAAACAGAGGTTCAGCAAGTGGCTGATGCGAATGTACTTACTAGACAGGAAATTATTGATGCAACCCTGCAGTTTAAAGGAAAAATTGAACAGAAACCTCCGCTATTCTCTGCCCTGAAAAAAGATGGAAAAAGATTGTACGAATATGCCCGAGAGGGTGCCACAGTAGAGGTGCCCGCGCGTATGGTAGAAATTTTTGTTTTTGAGATAACGGAAATAAAAATGCCAGATGTACACTTCCGGGTAGTATGCAGTAAAGGCACCTACATACGATCGCTGGCTCACGATTTTGGAGAAGCGCTTGGTGTTGGAGGGTATCTTTCGGCTTTGAGAAGAACCAAAATAGGGGAATATTACGTAGATAATGCAGTAGATCCTACTATTTTTAGAAAACTCTTATTAAAAGAGTAAGCTGTTCTTTTGTATTTTTAGGAGCCTGCTTAGAACTTTTTTTATGAAAAAAGTATCCGAAATTTTAAATGGGTTAATGGATTTAAATAGAAATCAGCTTTCTTTTATCATTACCTTCTTTTCTCTTTCCCTGTTGGTCTTGCTTCTTTACAATTTGCATCTGGGAGCTGAGGAACAGGATGAATATGTCATCGAAATGAGTCTTGCCGATGAAGATCTCCAAGAACTTTTGGAAGAGGAAGAGAAAAGAGCTGAAGAATTAGCCAATGCAAATATTATCAAGAGTAACCGGGCTGTCAATGAAACCGCTAAACCAAGTTTTGGTGACCCGGAGCCCCTGAAGACCCTGGAAGAACTTATGGAAGAGCATAATATGAATCCGGAAAACAACTCCCTGGAAGATATGATCAATGCGGATCCCGAATTCGCAGCTTCTCTGAAAGAAATGGCCAAGATAAGGGAAGAACGCAAACAGGAGTTAGGTGAAAAAGAGGCCGAGAAAAAAGAATTCACAGATTACCTCGCAAACAAACGTACCCGTATTACGTATTCCCTCCTGGATAGAAGGAGTTTTGAATTGCCTCCTCCCATCTATACTTGCCTGGAGGGTGGAACTGTGGTGATCAATATAAAGGTAGATAATTTGGGCTATGTTACGAATGCCGAATTTAATGATACCAGTTCCAACACCTCTAATGGTTGTTTGGTTGAGAATGCTATAGAATACGCATTAAAAGCCAGGTTTAGCCCTTCCTCCAAAGTATCGCAAATAGGGACAATTACCTATTTATTCCAGAGCAAGTAATTGTTTTACGTCCCCAAGAAGATTCTGTCCTTTATCCTTATTGAACCATTTTTGAAGGTCTTCCTTAAATTCAGGTGATAATGACCCATGTAATTTTTTGTACTCATTTGCCAATAGAGTGGCCTTTGACGGTAAGGGACCCCAAGTTCCCAAAACTTCTGAAGTGTCCTGGTCTATAATGATCAATTTAGGGATAGACATTTTCTGATTAGTAAGAAATGCATTCATTAGCGCTGGCTGTTCATTTCGAAGTACAATTCTAAGATCTATCCCATCATTGTGCATGGCAACCTTATTTATTACAGGAAGTGATGGAGCTGAATCTCCACACCAGCTTTCTGTAATTACCAACCAGTATACTTTCTTTTGATATGCTGCTACCTGCTTTATAACCTCTTCCGGAATTTTCATCCTTTTATCCCAGCGATGCATTCTTTGGTCATTCAGCACTGTATAGGCCCGGTTGGCTTCGGTTTGTTCAGATCCGGTGGTGCCATTATTATCGGCCAGTTTTGTAACCAATTTCCTAAATTCAGTATAGGACATGGATTTGGAAATGGCCTCCTTAATCAGTTCTTTTAAAGCTTGTTCAGTGGGAGAGGTTTTCATGATATTGCTATTAACCTTAGGCAATGATTTTTTGTTTAGCTAACTTACTTTTGTTAGGTAGCATAAGGTGATACTTCCTTACAGTGCTTCATGAATAATAGGAGGTCTTATAGATTCTCCGGATTGATCGCAAGGCTTTTAAACAATTTTGCCTTGGCTGTAAAGAATTTATTTTGCAGCTCGTTTTGTTTAAGATTGGCATCAATTAGTTTGTTCTCCCTGCTATTGATCAGGAACAATGAACTCTCACCAAAACTAAATTTCCGCTCTTCCCCTTTGAGCAAAATAGCATAATTATTTACAATATCGAATACCAGTTCATTTTGGGTATCATAAGATTCGAGCTCATTGTAGATAGCAAGGATCTTGTTAGTAATAGAAACTGTGGTACTAGAATACTCATATTCGGCATCGCGTAACTTGAATTTCGCCAATTTTAACTCCCCCCGCTCTTTTCGCAAGAATAAAGGAAGACTAATGTTAACACCTCCCTTATAATTCTCCGACTCTAACGAATTGATCAATTTTGGAGTCTCCGTTAAAAAATTGTACTCCAGATCTATTTTTGGTAACAATTGGTTGGTCTTCAATCTTCTATCGATCACTAATTGGTCTATTTTGAGTCCAAGTGATATTATCTTTGGATGATTCTGAATTGTAAAGCTATCCAAAGGACGACCTAGGATCTCAAGGGCACTGTCTATCTCATTTTGAAGGGAGGTATCCGGGATCACATTATCTTCCAGCTCCAAAGGCACATTATCGGCCATCCAAAGAAAATTGGAGACCTCTAAACGTTTGTTTTGAAGAGCCACTTCGGCCTGGGTAAGGCTCAAGGCCCTGTTCTGATAAGCGATCTTAGCTTCTACTGTATCAATAGAGGCAATATCACCAGATAAAGCCCTGGCTTTAACGCCATCGAAACGAATAGCTGCATTGTTCAAAAATTGTTTGTAGATCTCCCACTCGTTGTACGCCTGTAACCAGTCAAAATAGGCTATCGAGGCAGCAAAGAGGATTTCATTCACCAACAGATCACGGTCTGCAATGGATTGCTCTCTGAAAAATTTGGCTTTCCGCAGGGTAGCCATCCGGTCATTTGCCAGGAATCCCCTCCCAAGTGAGAATGAAACCCCTGCACTGTAAAGACCGTCTTCAGGTAAGGATTCATCCGGGTTAAGGAATTGTCCGTCTGTTTGTTCAAAATTCCCTTTTAATTCAATACCATACCAGGTAGGGATCTTGAAGGTAGCATTCAACCGATCATAATATTCGGTTCCTTTAAACTTCTTACTATCAAAGTCAACTTCAACCTTGGGATCAAAACCACCTCTGGCCTTCATTAAGTTGGCCTCCCCTATTGCTATGACCAATTCGGCTTGTTTGGCAATGGGATGATATTTCTTTACATAACCCAGATACTCCCTGAAATTTAATTTTAGGGTGTCACTTACCTGTCCGTGCAGTGACACAGATAAAAATAAAATCCACAATACCAGATACTTCTTCATCCTTATTTTTTCTCATTTTGAGACATTCCATCCAAAGGTTGATAATAGTTTGGCGGGAAACCGTTCAATTGTCTCCATAGCTCAAACCAAATTGGAACGTCCTCTAGTAAGGCAAGTGTATTTGCTCCGGAACCCACCCGTATATCTTTGGGCCATGGATGATCATCAGGATCTGGTGCCAGGAGTATCCTATATTTCCCATTACTGCTAATAAATGTTTCAATGGCAATTACTTTTCCACCATAGGTCCCATAAGAAACATTGGGCCAACCACTAAAGATGATGGCGGGCCAACCATCGAATTGAATTCTTACAATTTCTCCTATATGGATCAAAGGAAGATCTATAGGCGCAACATATGTTTCTACGGCCAGGGAATATTCTGAGGGCATGATCCCAACCAATTTATCTCCTTCCTTAAAGGTTTCGCCTATGCCGGCTTGTATGGCCTTATTTATATAACCACTTTGAGGTGCCCTTATATAGTACATCTGGCTACGAATCTCATAGTTGCTGTATTCATTCTCAAGCTTTGTAACCTGGGCCTCGGAATCGAACTGATTGGATTGCGCAGTGAACATTTCACTTTGAGCCTTAGAGATCTTGTCAGTATATTCTGCCTGAACACGATTGATCTCTACAGTTGCGTTAATAATTTCGTTCCTGGATGCCAGCAACTTATTTTCCTGCGAAATGAGTTTTGCCTGAGTTTCCTGAAGTTTCAGCCGTTTTTCTTCAACATCTGTCACGGCTTTTAAGCCTTCTTCTTCTAATTTCTCAACCCTATCGAACTGTCTTTGTGCAATCATAAGGTTTGTTTTAGCCGCCTCCAGATCAATACTGTCACTTTGAACTTTTAAATTGGCCTGTAGCAACTTGTTCCTGGACTGTTCCAGTTTTAACTGACGCTCTGTTGCGAGGGCCGTAACCTGCGAGTTCAGTGCCTTTACCTTTCCCTGATAGGAGGTAACGGCCATGGATTTAGCTTTAATTTGATCTCCTGTCCGTGCAATTAGATTTGGATCAAAATATTCATTTTTTACTTCAGAAATAAAAAGGATGGTATCTCCTTTGTTGACAAAGTCGCCTTCCTGTACGTACCATTTTTCAATTCTGCCGGGGATGGGTGATTGAATTGTTTGAGGCCGATGTTCAGGATTCCTCGTTGTGAGGTAGCCCTTACCCGAGATCGTTTGGGTCCAGGGTAATAAGAGCACTATGAACCCAATGATGGTGAAGGCAAGCAAAAAGCGATTAAAATGCTTGTAATGCTTTGCGTGAAAGACCTTTTGAGAAGACTTAAAGTGCAAAAGATCAATTTTCCGATTGAGTTTATTGTGTGAAATATTCAACATAACTTTTAGCTTTCATTAATGATTTCCCCATCCTTCATGGTAATGATCCTCGTGCAGCTCTTCACCCAGCGTGGATTCTGACTTACAACAACCAGTGCCCATGGATTATTTCTATCTACAAGAAAATCCATGATCTCCTGAGCTTCCTCAGGATTAAAATGATCTAGTGGATCCTTAAGGATCAATAAACGAGGTTTCCTCACAATACTTCTGGCCAGGACGATCTTTTTTGAGATCACGTACGGAATTTGTTGCCCTTCAGGATAGAGCATAGTTCTTAAGCCTTTATCTTGTTCCTTTACAAATTCTGTGAGTCCGGCCTTTTCCAAAGCCCAATACACATCTTTTTCACTAACAGTAGTATCCCCAAAGGTGATATTTTCCAGAATACTCCCTTCAAAAGGCGACTCTTCGGTTAGCGATTGACCTACATGAGACCGGTAGTAATTCAGGGCAATTGAGTTCAGGGACACGTTATTGACATAAATTGCACCTGAATCGGGCTCAAGTATGCCTGCCATCAGCCTTAGTAAGGTTGACTTACCAGAACTACTCTTACCATTTATTAAAATGGTACATCCGGGAGTGATCATAAGCGATACCTTTTTAATAATATACTTATTGGTCCCCGGCACCTTGTAGTCTACATCCTTTAATTCTACATTAAAAGGGTCATTTTCAGTAAAGGGGTGCTCCCCATCTTGTGACTCCAGATCTTTATCAACAACCTGGCCCAGTTTTTCGAGCGAAGTAAGCAGATCATAGAACGTTTCTAGTCCCAGGATCAGTTTTTCAACACTATTGATCACGAGAAGAATAATGATCTCTGCTGCCACAAACTGGCCAATATTCATTTCCTGATTAAGCACCAGTATTCCTCCGATAAGAAGCAACCCTACAGTAACCAAAACCTTAAACCCGATCATTTGAATGAATTGAATCACCAGAATGCGGAAATGACTTTCGCGCGCCTCAAGATACTTCTCCACCAAAACATCATTCTTATCCATAGCAAGGCTAGTCTTTCCTGAAAGCTTAAAACTGATGATAGATCTTGCAACTTCCTGCAGCCAATGCGCCACCCTGTATTTATTCTCAGATTCTTCCAGGCTGGTATCCAAGCCCTTCTGTGCCGTAAATTTGAATACAAAGTAGATCAATATCAATAGCAAGAAGCCATAGATAATAAAAAACGGGTGATAAAAGGAAAGGAGCAATAATCCAAATATGATCTGCAACAAGGCTGCCGGAAAATCTACAAGGATCTTTGCCAATCCCTTTTGTACAGTAAGTGTATCAAAGAAACGGTTTGCCAATTCCGGGGGATAAACGTTCCGAAGTTCGCTCAGCTTGATTTTTGGAAAGCGGTAGGCAAATTCAAAGGAGGAACGTGTAAAGATCTTTTGCTGAATATTCTCGATGATCCTTATTTGCATTAGTTGCAATATTCCTACGAAAGCTACTCCCAGGGTAACAAGTATAACCAGAACAATCCATGAAGTGCTGATCTGCGCACCTTGAATTAAATTGATGATCGCCTGAATACCTAAAGGAAGTGAGAGGTTAACCAAACCAGCAAAGATGGCATAATAAAATACCTGTAGCACATCTCTTTTATCTAATCTGAGCATTCCCAGTAAACGCTGCCAGGCAGTAAGTACGGTCTTAGGCATCTATTTTCTTATTTATGGAATTAAATATTAAATGAGTAAAGTACTCCGTTGGGGAGATCTTTTTATTACAATTGGTAAGGGAAGGGAAATGTTGCGTTAAGAAATATTGATGCAAAGAACCTTCCAGTAAGGTACTTGCCAGACTCGCCGGATAAGGATAATCGGCATCTATATCTTCGATCATTTCACTCAACCTCATCACCAGGCGCTTATATATTTCAAAGTATCCTTCTTTGTTCTCGGCATCTACTTCTTTTGTTAAATAGGATTTGGAATACTCGTTAATGATAATGTCATTCAATAAGACCTCGTTTATATGGGAAAAAGAGGCATCTATTGCAACGGGCTTTGTAATCACCTCAATAGCCTTACGTAATTTATTCCCAGGATCTGCCATACTATTGGTGGCAAATACAAACTGATATTCCAACCAGCCCCAGTACCAGGAAGTTAAATAAAGAAGAAGTTTATGCTTGTTCTCAAAATACCTATAAATGGAGCTTTCATTTGAACCTATCTTATTTCCTAATTTTCTAAAAGTAAATGCATCGAACCCTATTTTGTGAATCATGAGTATACTGTGCTCTACGATCCGTTTCCCAAGATCAGAAGATTCAGGATCCTTCAAATAGGTCTTTTTATTAACCTCAATCTTTATTGTTTGCAACAAATGTTTCATAACAATTTTATTTTGAAGAGGCAAATATAATAGTATTACTATCATATTATAATAGTTTAACTATTTTTTAACAACAGTAATGCTTGTTAATTAGGTATGAGACCTTTATATTTGTCAGGATACTTAAAAAATACACTCATGATACGGATCATATTTTTCCTGGGGTTTTTTAGTCTTAGCTTCTTTAACTACGCTCAAGATTCTGGAAGTGAACCCATACAAGAAGGCACTATCCTAACAATTGCACAACCTGCTTCAGCTGAATATCAGCATATTCATTTTCCAAGAAAGAATTTTATTATAAAGCGAGGCGGAATTGCAAACTTAAAATCTGTTTACGGAAAGAAAGTTGAAGTTGTTTCCTATACCTACACCAATGAAGGTGACACACAAGTGACCCTTAAACGACTAGATGGAAAAAAGTTTTTTAGAAACTTCAGTACTGTTGATGCGCATTTAGAAGATGCGATTAAGGCAGGTGAACTGAAAAAGTAAGTGTTTGTTCTCTGATACCGGCCGTTGTTATTCTTTTAGCTAGGGATAAATTAAGGCCGGTTTTCATATTTTTCTTCAAATTTTGAGTTCTTTCAATAGTTTTCATACCAACTGAATTTCTCCTTAATCACCTCATCTTTTTCATCTCTGATATAATCTAAGTAAGCCTGAGCGATTGGTGAGAATTTCTTAGAATTCAGCCATATAAGATTCCATGATGTACTTATTGGTAATCCCTTCACAGGCAAAATTTGCAGGGAACCATTGTTCAACTCATTCTTTAGCCCAATTATAGGCATGATGGAGTACCCCAGACCGGCAATAACTGCTTGCTTTACAGCTTCATTGGAAGTTAACTCAATGATCTTTCCTGTGCGAATACCATTAGCTTCCAGAAAATCGACCATTGCTTTTCGGGTAGCGGAACCTCGTTCCCTAAATATAAAAGGCAATTTCTTAAAATCCGATTTACTTATTTTTTCCTTCACTTCTAAAGGAAATTGATTCCCCACTAAATACAATTTATTTAGCATGAGGGTCACCTTATTTACCTTCAGATGGTCTGGCAATACCGAAACTAAGGCAAAATCAACTACATTCTCATCAAGGCTTTTTAGCACCCCCGATTTATTGGTTACATCCATGTGCAGGTCTACTCCCTCATGCTCCCTGATAAAACCAGACAAGAAGTATGGCATAACATATTTAGCCGTGGATACAATAGAAATGCGCAATTTTCCTACCAATTGCCCTTTATGAGCCTTTGATCTGTAGCGAATGGCATTTACCTCATTGAGGATGCGTTCGCAGGCTTCCGCTATCTCATAACCAAAGTCTGTAATATAGAGTTGTCTGCCAACCACCTCCGTTAAAGGAATATCGAATTGGTCCTGTAATTTTTTGAGCTGTATAGAAACGGCAGGTTGGGTTAGATGAAGTTCCTCGGAAGCCTTGGTTATACTTTTAGTTTCTGAGATCTTCTTAAAGATTCGTAATTGTTGTAAGGTATAATTCATAAGTATTCTTAATGTATCTCCAGTAAAATATAAATAAACAAAATATTCTTTAGAGCCAGGCCCCGGAAATTAAAAACATGAAATAATTGATCATCCTTTATTAAAATTAACACCCCTTGTTTTAGAATGAATATTTGTGTTTCCGGGACTCTAAGAAAAAATACTAATTCCCTATATTTAAGAAAGGGAATTTAAAAATGGAAAAAAATCGTTGTGGGTGGTGCTTAAGCAGTGAGTTGTACAAGTCCTATCATGATAACGAATGGGGTGTGCCGGTAAAAGACGATGCTACTTTATTCGAGTTCCTTATCCTGGAGACCTTTCAGGCAGGGCTTAGCTGGATCACAGTCCTGAATAAACGTCAAAACTTTAAAAAGGCTTTCGATAATTTCGATTACAAAAAAATAGCTGCCTATGATCAGAAAAAGATAGATTCTCTGCTTCAGGACAGCGGTATCATTCGCAATAGACTAAAGATCAATGCAACTATTAGCAATGCCAAAGCTTTTATGGAAATACAAGAGCAATTTGGCTCTTTTAGTGATTACATTTGGGAATTTGTAGATCATACCCCTATAAAAAATTCCTATGTAAACTACAAGGATATGCCTTCCACAACCAACCTTTCTGATCTATTGAGCAAGGATCTAAAATCTAAAGGCTTTAAATTTGTTGGAAGTACTGTTGTCTACGCTCATATGCAGGCAACAGGAATGGTCAATGACCACGAAGTAACTTGTTATCGCTATGATGAAGTATAAACACTTACTCTTTCTATTCATATTCAGCTGTTGCATGCAGGGAGTGGCTCAGGCGAAATATGAAAGAGAATATCGCATTAAAAAATCGGAATTTCCGGAAATGGCTCATTCTTTGCTCAACAATGAAATACCTAAGGTTAAAAGGCTCCGATACTACAGAGAAACAGACAGCACCAAAACTTCATTTGAGGCTAAGTTTAAAAAGGATAAACTTCATTACAGCATTGAATTTAATTCAGAAGGAATTCTGGAAGATATTGAAATTACCATCAAGGAAGTAGACCTGCCCAATGATACCTTTTTAGCTATTGTTGCATATCTGAAAAAGTCATATCCCAAATTTTCCATCAGGAAAATACAACAACAATATCCTGTACTTAAAGAACGGCCCGTGAAAAATACTGTGAGGGAAGCATTTCAAAACCTTATGCTCCCTTACATTAACTATGAACTCCTTGTTTCCGTTAAAAAAGCAGATGGACGACAGGACTTTGAATTCCTATTTTCCGCTGAAGGAACCTTCATAAGCAAGAGAAAACTATTACCTCCCAATTATGACCATGTGCTGTATTAGAATCATTTCTCTTCTTTCAAAGTCTCCTCCAACAACAGTTAGGCCTTTGATTTAACCTATAGATTTCGGAAAATACTTGAAAATGGTGAGGATGATGAGTTTAGGATCACCCAACAATTCAATACCACATCGAGGCCTATGATTGTTCGCTATGGCCACCGATTCAGGGCGGACTGGCATATGCTGGGACGATTTTCTAACTACTCCGCGCCAAATATCTTACCTAACTACTGCTTTATCTATTCTCTTTAAAATATCCAGATAGTCCTGGCGCGAGATCAATTCTGCTCCAAGCCCTTCCAGATGAGGTGTATGCAGTTGACAATCGATCACATCATAGTTCATTGTATCCAACTCTCTGGCAAGATGGATAAGGGCACATTTAGAAGCGTCTGTCGCATTACTAAACATGCTTTCACCGCAAAACACATTCCCCAGATCTATTCCATACAATCCCCCAACCAATTCTTCATCTTCCCATACTTCGTATGAATGTGCATACCCTCTCTTATGTAGTTCAACATATGCCTCTATCATATGGTCAGTGATCCAGGTTCCCTTTTGGCCAGGCCTGTAAGCCCTGGCACAATGTTGAATTACTTCTGCAAATACTTTGTCTTTGGTAACCTTAAACTTTCCTTTATTTAAGGTGTTTCGCATACTCCTGGATATCTTGATCTTTTTAGGGTAAAGCACCATCCGTGGATCCGGGCTCCACCAAAGAATCAATGAATCTTCGTTGAACCAAGGAAAAATCGCATTTTTATAGGCCAAAAGGAGTCGTTCCGGAGAAAGATCACCTCCAACGGCCAAAAGACCTTCAGGATTAGCCTGTTCTACCGCCGGAAAAAACAATCGGTCATCTAGAAATGTTATGGGCCTGTTCTTATTTTTCATAACAGTAATTTATCTTACTACCTATATGAAAATTACTATAAAAATTCTTATGCTCTAAAACGGAAGGTCGTCGTGATCTTCTTCATTCAACTCATTCGCAGGTTCAAAGGCATCCATTGGTGGTACGGGAGGCATGTCTTGGGATGGATTTCCGGCATCTTGCTTTTCAATCCGCCACCCTTGTATTGAATTAAAGTATTTGGTTTCACCCTGGGGATTTACCCATTCCCTGCCACGGAGATTAATACTTACCTTAACAATATCTCCTTCCCTAAGCGGGTCCAAAAGATCGGTTTTGTCCTGCACAAACTCAATCATGATATGTTGCGGATATTGTTCTTCTGTGGTTACCACCATTTCACGTTTCCTGAAACCATTAGATCCATAGGTTTTGGTTTCATCGATCAATTTTACTTTTCCCTGTATTTCCATTTTTAGTGTTTTATCATGAGTACCTTCCAGGCAGAAGACACATCATTATTCATTAGTAATTCTTTAGCTTTCTTATGCAACTCTTGTTTTCCTTTCATATTGCTTAACTCCGGATGTTGATCCAAAAACGCATCTACTTCCTCCTTAACAGGTAAAGCCTCCACATTTCCCAGCATCCCCAGGTCATTCCCAGATAGCACGGTACTAGTTCTGATTGGTTCCGGGAGACTATCCACCCCTATGCCTTTTGTGCTCAATGGTTTAGGCACTTCAAACATCCCCATCTTAGCCCGGCTGTACCAATTGCCTCCCATACGTGCCACCAGATCTATTTTAGACTGGTCAATGCTGCCATTTGGATGCAATATGTTTTCCTTAATATGAATCTTTACTACCTCAGAAAAAATTAAGTTCCCGGCACCTCCCTCTTTTCCAAGTGGTTCTACTTTGGTTACCCTACATTCAAATTGTACCGGTGATTCTCCCACACGAAAAGGAGCGACTACATCTGAAGGCACCATGGTAAGCCCGGATTTAATAAATTCATTCTCTCCTTTGCCGTATTCGGTGCTAGACAGGGACATTTGTTGAACCATGTCATAATTGACCACATTGATCACCACTTCTTTAGTAGTTAAAACGTTTTCAAGCGTGTGTTTAGTGGTATTATCTCGTACCCTTCTGGCAGGTGAAAAAATCAAGACCGGTGGATTGGCACTAAATACATTGAAAAAACTAAAGGGAGATAAATTTGGTCGTCCTTTACCATCCAGCGTACTGGCAAAAGCAATAGGTCGCGGACCTACAGCTCCCAGGAGATACCCATGTAATTGGGAGGTAGAGAGTTCTTTGGGATGTACGGCAATCATATTCGACATAGATGGCAAAGGTACATAAATTGTGTCCAATTTAATATACGGACCAATGCCTCAAATACAACAAATGAATTCATTTTAAGTTATCTTTAAACTACGTTTTCATAGGATGAACTTTACTCCCAAAAACAAAATCTCCAATATCTTCTTGCTGATAGCATCTTTTGTTATCGTAAGTCTCATTCTTTGGAATACAAACAGCTTTTTTAAAAAGTTCAAGGAAGAGGAACGGTATAAAATGGAGATCTGGGCCACCGCCCAGTCAGAATTACTTCAGTCCTCTGAGGATCGTGATCTTGGAAACCTGCATGTGAAGATATTTCAGAACAACACCTCTACCCCTATGATCCTTGTGAATAAGGACGGTTCTATTAAGACCAACAATATGCCCGATGAAATTGAATCTGATTCAATTATAATGCAAGAGAAAATATTAAAATTCCGCGGTGAGAATACCCCGATTTCCATAGACTATGAAGGAGAATCTCTTGCCACATTATACTATGGAAATTCTGAGGTGCTAAATAAACTCAAGTATTATCCCATTGCCCTGTTATTGATCATTCTTTTATTCGGAACGGTAATCTTCTTTTTCTTTAAAACGAACAAAGCCTCTGAACAAAACAAATTATGGGCTGGTATGGCCAAAGAGACAGCACATCAGATCAGCACTCCTCTAACATCGCTACTTGGTTGGAATGAGCTCTTAAAAAATGAAGATATCAATAACGCTATCACCACCGAGATTGAAAAGGATATTGACAGATTACAAACCATCACAGAGCGTTTCTCCAATATAGGATCACTCCCCAAGTTAGAACGCAAGGATATTGTGGAAGAAACAAGGAAGGCCTTTGACTATTTACGATTGCGAAGTTCCCGGCTTATTCAGTATTCATTTAACACACAGATAGATGCACTGCCAATTTTGCTGAACAGCGCCCTATATAACTGGACCATTGAGAATCTGGTTAAAAATGGTATTGATGCCATGAAAGGGAAAGGTAGCATTTCAATAGAAATTATTCCTGATGGTAAGTTCGTGAACATTCTTATCTCAGACACAGGTCAGGGAATCCCTAAGAGTAATTTTAACACCATTTTTGAGCCGGGGGTTACGTCTAAAAAAAGAGGATGGGGTCTGGGATTGTCATTGGTAAAACGGATAGTTGAAGAATACCATCAAGGAAAGATCAAAGTCCTCAATTCAAATAAAGAAGGAACTGTTATGCAGATTTCATTACAAATAAACGCTTAGGTATGGCCAGGGAAGAACAGATCATTATCAAAGAAGCTATTCTAACCAATAATTGTCCTGAATGCTTTAACCAGGAAATGAAGCTGACGTTTTTTCAGAAACACCTCGTCAGTAAGTTCTATCACAGGACCACAAATGAGGTGAGCCAGGAAATACGTTGTAATAAATGTAAGTCGTTGATCTATCCGGTACAATGGACAGATGACATTGAACGTAGTTTTGAATACTTTCAGAAGATGACCTCGCCGGAACCACGGTCGTTCAGATTTTCGAAATTAAGCTATGTGCTTTTTGTACTTTTTCTACTATTGATAGGGTCTATCTCCTATCTCTATTACGCAGGTTATCTTACAGCCTGGCTCTGATACTTTCTGCGATTGCCATAAATTCGGCCTCTGTAAAAGATTCCTTATGCTGAAAAGTAGCGTTTGCCATGGTTTGCAGAGGAATAAGATGAACATGCACGTGCGGCACCTCTAAACCTATAACCGTCATGCCCACTCGCTTACAAGGGACAGCAGATTCAAGTGCCCTGCCAACTTTTCTGGCAAAACGCATTAGACCCATATAGGTCTCCGCATCCAGGTCCATGATCTTATCTACTTCTTTTTTTGGAACGCACAAGGTGTGTCCTTTGGCATTCGGGTTTATATCGAGAAAAGCAAAAAATTGGTCGTCTTCAGCAATCTTATAACAGGGAATCTCTCCATTAATGATCTTGGTAAAAATACTGGGCATGGGAATACTATATTTAACTAAAAAATCCTATCAGCTATTGATAGGATTAAATATAAAGAATATAACAACTTAGTTACGTGTAATTTCCAATATATCAAACTTTAAGGTACCGTTAGGGACACTTATTTCTGCGGTATCTCCTACTTTCTTACCTAAAAGTCCCTTCCCTATAGGTGAGGTAACAGATATTTTGCCTGTCTTAAGATCTGCTTCACTTTCTGCAACCAGGGTATACTTCATTTCCATCCCGTTTTGCTTGTTTTTAAGTTTAACGGTAGAAAGTACCAATACTTTTGAAGTGTCTAGCTGAGATTCATCTATAAGGCGTGCATTGGCCACTGTTTCCTCCAATTTAGCGATCTTTAATTCCAGATGACCCTGGGCCTCCTTTGCCGCATCGTATTCTGCGTTTTCAGAGAGGTCTCCTTTATCTCGTGCTTCGGCAATGGCTTGTGAAGCTAGCGGACGCTCAATATCCCTTAAATGATTTAGCTCTTCTTTTAATTTTTTTAATCCTTCCGCGGTGTAATACGATACATTGCTCATAACATCCTCATTTAATAAATAGAAAATCCCCTGCAGCTACCATGCATTAAGCATGTATTTTAGAGAGGATTTAACGCAAATATACAGATTTTTTGATCAATTTTGTAGAAACACCATATCCCTAAGGCCCATATGAGACATTCCTACGTGCTTCTTTTATCGCTGTTCTTCCTGGCTTGCAGCAATGATCAGGGACAGCGTAATCCTTATTTGCAGGAAATTGGTTTTCGTTTTGAGATCAACCTCAATTTACCCCTTTACAGCCCGCTTACAAATCCCGGTAGTCCTGTTTACATAGGGACACAAGGGGTTGGCATTCGTGGGGTTTATGTAATGAACACAGGGTTTGCCTACCGTGCCTTTGAAGCAAGTTGCCCCAATCACTCTCCCAATTCTTGTTCAACAACTGAATTAAATGGTCAAACTGCTGTTTGCGGATGCGAAGGATTTGAATACAGTTTGTTCAACGGGCTGCAATTCTCCCCTCCCGATGATGGAGAGCGTTATTTCAATATGCTGGAATACCGGGCTACCCAAAGTGGAAACGTAGTAGTGATCAGTAATTGATCTTTGTGGATATATACTTCTCTTCTATAAACTCCTTTGGAATACATCCTATAAGGTAACTTTTATACCTGCCAGAAAATTAATTCCCGCCTGCGGGTAATACCCTGCTCCCTCAATGGTTGTGACAGTACCCGGGCTGCTAAAATCATCATCAAAGGTGAAAAAATAGCCATTGGAAACATATTTGGCGTCAAAAATATTATTCACTAAGGCAGAGATGACAATGCTCTTTACCACGCTCTTAGGCTGCAATGTATATGAAATATTGAAATCTGTCTGTGAGTATGCGTCCAGGACCGAAGATGCTGCATCAATGTTTCCCATGTATTGTTCTCCAACATACTTGGTTAGTAAGGCCATTTGAAAGGTATCACTGGGTTCATAGGCTATGCGGTTACCTATGATCAATCCGGGAGAATACGAAATGTTGGTATTCCCCAATTCCTCCAAAATTCCATCTCGTTGAAAAACAAAATCAATGTTTTTGTTAGTGCTAATGGCAAGATTTGGTTGCCATACAAAATCTCTTCCCAGTTTAATGGCTGCATCTACTTCCAATCCGAGACGGTAACTATCCCCAACATTTGCGCGCAAAGGTGCCCCCACATCATTCAATTCTCCTGTTAGTACCAACTGATCCTTATACCTCATATAAAAAAGATTGGTGTTGATCTGTAGGTCTGGAGTGATATATCGCCATCCCAATTCGAGATCATTAAGTTGTTCAGGTTTTGGATTACCATTTTCATAATCATTCCTATTGGGCTCTCGATTTCCTACTGCCCATGAAAAATAAAAGTTATTATTCCTGTTAAGGTCATATATAAGTCCGGCTTTGGGATTGAAAAAATTAAAGCTGTCATCTACCAGTCCGGTCTCATTCCCATTGGCACGATAATTCACTGTTCTATATTGTAAATCACCATAAAGACTCCATCTTTCATTCCATTTGTATGTTGTTTTTGCGAAGATGTTAAAATCCGTTTTTCTTGAGTCGTCGTCATAGTAACGGTCTCTAATATCTGTTCCTGGAGCCAAACGAGCCCAGATCACCTCTCCAAAATGATCTCCCTCATACAGATTGTACCCACCTCCTAAAATAAATTTTACCTTTTCTGAAGATCGTTCTAATGAAAAAACTGTTCCATAGAAGTCATTGTCTAACCATCTTCTGCGCACCAGATCAGTAGACGTAACTTCCTCTCCATTAACAGTAATGGGTGCAAAACCATAGGTCTCAAAATCATCATCTTGCCTGTATTGTTCAAAATAGCCCCTTCCCCTGGTATAATGAAAGGCCAGATTAGAGTTCCAACCATTCCCTAGTCGCTGACTCCAATGGAGTTGGGCATGATCTTGCTTGTAATTATCCACTTCATTATCATAGAATTGAATCTCTCCATTCTCATCAGTGTACAAACCAGCAGGGTTAAATGTTCTGTTTGTTGCCAGGGTGGCAGCATCGATCCCGAAATAAGCCTGGTAGGTAATCTCATGACCACCAAATAACAAAGCCTTAATAAGAGTATTCTTGTCCCTGTACGCCCCTTGCAAAAAATAAGAGTCGAGTGCAGCAGAAGCCCTGTCTATGTACCCATCTGAAATGATCCTTGACAATCGGCCAGATATTTCAATAGCGTCATTTATTAGGCCTGTAGAGAATTTAATATTGTTTCGCATAGTGTTGAAACTACCATAAGAAGAGCCAATTTCGGCAAAAGCCTCTTGAGCCACAGCATCGGTCAACAAATTCAAGCTAGCCCCAAAAGCTCCGGCGCCATTGGTAGAGGTGCCTACTCCTCTTTGTAATTGAAGGTCTTCCGTGGAGGAAGCAAAATCGGGCAGATTTACCCAAAATGTACCGTGCGATTCGGAATCATTGTACGGTATTCCGTTGATAGTGACATTCACCCTGGTGGCATCGCTTCCCCTTACTCGTATTCCGGTATAGCCTACTCCGGCTCCGGCATCGGAAGTTGTTACCACAGAAGGAAGGAAGTTGAGAAGTATAGGGATATCCTGTCCCAGATTCCTGGAACTCAATTCTTCTTTGGTAAGGTTAGAAAATGTCACAGGAGATTCCTTGGTGACCCTTACAGATGAGACAAGAACCTCATCCAGGATGATCTCCTTTCCCTGGACGGTATCCCTGGACTTTTCCTGGGCAACCAAAATATTGACTGTGCCAGCTAGCAAAAAAAATAACAATCCACGTTTCATTCTCTATAGGTTTTGAATAAAAGGGATGATTATTCCGGTTTATAAACTGATGGTTACCCATTTGGAAAGAGACGAAACTGGGTTTGAATCTTTCTCAAATTTGTACTCGTCCTTTTTAATAAGAAAAGTACAAGTCCCTTGGCGGCATTATCCGCCCAGGTTCATTGGGTGTACTCTCAGCCTAACCAACATCTGATCATAGATCAAACATTAAAAAGGCACCCCTTTGAGATGATGCAAATATACATGCTAGAAGCCTAAAATCAATAAATAATCAAAAACGTTCATGGTAACCGCATTACTTACACCTGGTGTGCAGTTTTAAGAAGGTCATTGACGGTCTTTACCGGGTTAAAAGTAGCAGATGGTACTTCAACAAATATGGTGTTCCAATAGGCCATAGCACCATTCCACAGACCTGGAAGCTCCAAAGCCTTCAGATCCTTTCCTTCTTTGGTTTTTTGAGTAATGAATCCTTGTTTTTCGTTTATGTAATTCATCAAAGGATATTTCTGACCTTTGTGATCCTTTACCCCGCAAACAATATCTACCGGATTAAAATGGGTAGCCTCACTGAATATTTTT
>JAHEHU010000107.1 GCA_024639765.1 Eudoraea sp. | reverse complement strand
TTTAATTACAATATCACACAAGCTACCTTCAGTGCAAATTCTACGCTAGATTGGCATAAACATGCAACACCTCAGGTGATAATCATCATTGAGGGCGAAGGCTACTATCAAGAAAGGGATAAAAATCCTGTGATCCTTAAAAAAGGCGATGTAGTGAAATGCGAAAAAGATACAGAACATTGGCATACGTCAACCGCTGACAGCAACGTTTCTTACATTGCGATTTATGGAAGCGAGCCTACCGTTTGGACCGAAAAACTTAGCCGGGAGTATTATGATAGTGTTGCTAAAATGTTGAAAAGTAAATAGGTGTTATTATCCGGATTTAGTCATAATCTGATCCATAAATAATGATGGCCCGTGTATAGTTTTTAAAGTAATGGTGGGAGGGCGACACCAATCCAATTTTTTTGTGGCTTTTATCGTGAGAAAAAATAGAGTCAGAAGGACAGGCTCCTAAATTTATGGCTTGTCTAAATGCGTTGATCATATTTCATTGTCTACTTCGCATAGAAATAATTAATTTAGGCGGGTATTGCCAGTTGTAAGTTTAGCTGTCTATGAATAAACTCCTGTACTACTTATTGCTTGTACCTATATCGCGTTTGCCATTTTTTGTATTATATGGTCTTTCTAACCTATTGTATGTCCTTATTTATAGAGTATTTGGGTATAGAAAAACCATGGTAAGAAAGAATTTAGCAAATTCATTTCCAAACAAAACGAAGGAGGAACTTCGTGAAATTGAAAAAGCCTTTTACACCCACTTTTGTGATATTCTGGTGGAGGGGATAAAAAACTTTACCATTTCTGAAACAGTCGCCATAAAGCGGATGAAAGTAGAGAATCCTGAAGTGTTTGAGCCTTATTTTAAGAAAGGAAAGAGTGTAATTTTGGTTGGTGGGCATTACAACAATTGGGAATTATTTGCACTGGCTATCCCAGGGCAAATTAAACACATCCCCATGGCACTATATTCGCCTTTAAAAAATGAGTTTTGGAATGAGAAGATTAGCAGTAGCAGATCCAAATACGGATTATACATGCTGCGTATTAATGCCATTCTTGAAAAAATCAGAAAGCAAAAGGAAGAACAATTTGCGATAATATTTGGAAATGATCAGTCGCCAACAAGAGCACAATTAGCTCATTTTACTACTTTTTTAAACCAGGAAACAGCTGTAGCCTATGGTGCTGAAAGAATGGCAAGGGAATTCAACATACCTATTTTCGCTGGTTCCATCTTTAAAGTGTCCCGTGGACATTATAAAGTGATTTTTAGCCTTGTTTCAGAGGATCATGACAACTTCAAGCAAGGGGAAATTACTGCTGCTTTTACAAAATATCTGGAAAAAGATATTCTGTCTGCACCGCAATATTGGCTATGGTCCCATAACCGTTGGAAACATAAAAAAGCAGATCACCAGCCAGATCGGTTAATCTGAGCAAGCTTTGGAAGAATTCATTACTACCGCCAACGCAACTGAAAAATTCTTATTTTTAAATCTAACTAATCCTTGTGTAAAAGATTAGTTCGGAACCTTAGGCACAACCAACCAAATGATTCAATCCTACAAACAAAAACCGGAATTACAGGAAACGTATGATACCCTCGTGATCGGGTCGGGAATGGGGGGGCTTGCCACTGCGGCTATTCTCGCTAAAGAGGGCCAGAAAGTGCTGGTATTGGAAAGGCATTACACGCCCGGGGGCTTTACTCATATTTTTAAACGTAGGGGCTATGAGTGGGATGTTGGGATCCATTACATTGGTGAAGTACAGCGAGCGAACAGTATTTTGAGAAAGCTGTTCGATTATGTGTCAGATGGAAAATTGAAGTGGGCAGATATGGGAGAAGTGTATGACCGCATCGTCATTGGAGATCAGCATTTCGATTTTGTAAAGGGCATTAAAAATTTTAAGAAGCAGATGATCTCCTATTTCCCCAATGAGGAGCAGGCGATCAAGGAATACGTGGAGTTAGTCTATAAAGCAGTAAAAACAAGCAGGAACTACTATGCTAGCAAGGCTATTCCTCCTTTTCTGAATAAGATTCTGGGGAGGTTTCTGAGAAAACCTTTTTACAAATTTTCGGATAAAACTACAGATGAGGTACTGCGCTCTTTGACCAGCAATGAAACATTGATAAAGGTCCTTACCGGGCAATACGGGGATTATGGCCTGCCTCCAAAACAAAGTAGTTTTACCATGCACGCTTCTGTGGCGAGGCACTATTTTGACGGAGGAAGTTTCCCTGTTGGGGGCTCCTCCCAAATAGTTAAAACCATTGACCCTGTAATTGCCGCTTCTGGAGGAACTATTCTCGTAAATGCAGAAGTGGAAGAAGTGATCATTGAAAAAAATACCGCTGTGGGAGTGCGGATGAAAGACGGAAGAATACTTTATGCCAAGAACATTGTAAGTAATGCAGGACTAATGACCACTTACAACTCATTATTACCCACTGAAACTGTCAAAAAATTTCAATTGAAGGCCCAATTGAGAAAGGTGAGGCCTTCTGTGGCTCATGCAAGTTTATATATTGGCCTGGAAGGTTCACCGGAAGAACTTCAGCTACCCAAAACAAATTACTGGATCTACCCGGATGAAGGGGACCACGATACCTGCGTTAAAAGATATATAGATGATCTGTCACAACCATTCCCGGTGGTCTATCTTTCTTTTCCCTCAGCCAAAGACCCGGATTGGTCTAATCGCTATCCCGGGAAAAGCACTATTGATATCATCACCTTACTGCCCTATGATACCTTTGAAAAATGGTCTGATTCCTCCTGGAAAAAAAGAGGAGAGGCCTATGAGGCATTTAAGGAAGAAATGGCCAATCGTTTGCTGAAAGAACTGTACAAACAATTACCACATCTGGAAGGGAAGGTTAATTGCTATGAGCTATCCACACCACTAACCACGCAACATTTTGTCAACTACAGCAGAGGAGAAATTTACGGTTTGGATCATAGTCCGTCAAGATTTAGACAATCCTTTTTGGTTCCAAGGACCCCAATAAAGAACTTTTTCCTTACAGGACAAGATATAGTAACCGCGGGTGTTGCAGGAGCCCTGTTTTCAGGAATGTTGACGGCCACTGCCATCACGGGAAAAAATGTCCTCAAAAAACTGAAGTGAAAAAATGGCACCCATCTTTTTCAAAGATTATAAGGAATTTAGAAATTGGTTAGAAATAAATCATAGTAAGGAAGCGGAAATATGGGTTGGGTATTATAAGGTGAAAACCGGAAGGCCTTCTATGACCTGGTCAGAATCCGTTGATCAGGCCATTTGCTATGGATGGATCGATGGTCTGAGAAAATCACTTGGAAAAGAGAGTTATTGTATTCGTTTTACTCCGAGGAGACGGAATAGTAATTGGAGTGCGGTCAACATCAACAAAGAAATTGAGCTTACCGAAGCAGGGTTGATGAAAGAAGCGGGAATAAAAGCATATGAGTTACGAAAGGAAAATAAATCTATGATGTATTCTTATGACCAAAAACCTACTAAACTTAGTAAGGAGTTTATAACATTATTTAAAAAGAACAAAAAGGCTTGGGATTTTTTCGAAATGCAGGCGCCTTCATACAAAAAAAGGATAATTCACTGGATAACGAGTGCAAAAAAAGAAGAAACAAGAAAATCTCGTCTTCAAAAAACGATAAATGAAAGCATACACAAAAGGCGAGTGTATTGAATTATAAAAGTGGCATTATAAGAAGCAGAGCTTTAATTTAAGGCTTTACGATATGGTTTATAGGATCAAAGTTGGGGTATCGAGGAGCAGCATGCAAGTAATTAAAAAGAAATTCAAATAAAAAATTAATGGAAAGAAGAGATGTCACCAATTTATTCTTTCTTTTTGCTTTTTTAACCTGGACAGAAGACGTTATTTCCTGTGAAATATGCATGGAAAGTGGAGGTTTGCTCCTAAATAATATCTATAGAATGTAAATGATATCCTTTTTTTCCAAATCTGTATATATATCTTGGGAAATAATATTTAACTTGTTACCTTACTAATCTAATTTAAAACCTATATAAAATGAAGTTAATAACCAGCGAAATAAACCAATATTGGGTTCACTTTCAATCTGGAGGTGCCGATCAGAATAAAGTATATCCGCGTGCTCTTGTAAAATGTTATCACGACGAAGATTTTGTTGTGCAGCTAAACTTCTATCCCGATGGTAAAAGTTTACCTGCAAATCATTACGACAAGAGGAATAAATTGGTGTATTTGCGTTATCCCTTGTCTATGTATCCTAATGTAATAGATCTTTTGAGGCACGAAAAACCAATTTACTTCAGTTATTCTGATAATCTAAAAACTGGTTACGTGCGCACAGGGAAAGAACCTATTGGAGAGGGGAATGTTGATGCTGATTTTTAATGTTTCGTTTGAACAGCATATCTCTTTTAATACATTTTGAACGCATATAATCCAAGACATATTTTCGGGAAATGAAGAATCTTCAGTTTCACCGGGATTGAATCTGGGAAATTACAGGCCCAAAGCCACTCCAAGCCATCCACGAAAGTAGATGGCTTTTTTCATCTTCCTGGTTGTTTATGTATTTTAAAAAAGGAAATCTATTTATTTTCAATACGGAATAAGGACCCCTCACAACAGACTATAATGAGACACTCAATCTTAGTTCTATTTATTTTGATGGTGAGTAATGCCTGGACTCAGGTAGAATCAACTTCTGAACTTTTTATCACCATGCGACAACAAGACAGCCTCCTATTTCAAAAAGGATTTAACCAATGTGATCTGCAGTATTTGGATGCGTTGATATCAGAAGACCTGGTGTTCTATCATGATCAAAGTGGTATTCAAGATAGAAGTATATTTCTTGAAAACGTTCAAAAATATATTTGTACCAATCTTGAGCAAAAACCTATCAGAAAATTAAAAGAAGGGAGCCTGGTTGTTTTTTCGCTTTATGATAATGGGAAACTTTATGGGGCCATTCAGAAAGGGGAACACAATTTCTACATAAGAGAAAAGGGGAAGGAAGACCGATGGACAAGTACCGCGAAATTCACACATGTTTGGGTTTTGGAACAAGGCACCTTCAGGTTAAGGGAGGCCTTGAGCTATGATCATCAGGAACCACAACATTAGCACATTTGAAACCTGAAAAGGACAATATATTACTGCCAAATAAAATTTTGTGCTGTAAGATCTTGGGGCAATAAATTTGAACATCAATTAAGGCTGTCCCGATAACAAACAGGATTAATTTTTCAAAAACCACCTTTTTTTCTACATAATTCCTCTTTTTGGGATAAAAAGAGTGACAGCATTCAATAAGCGATTAAAGGTGCTTTTTCATCCATTTTTAAAAATCCTTTATCTCGCTGCAACTACTTTAGTATCACAAATTCTAAAGAAGTAACTATGAATTTTAAAATCAATTTACTTGAGATGGCACGATTCGGTATTTGTTTAGGGATCGCATGGATAGGATGGATGTGCACGTTTCATATGGGATCAATTTTTTAAAAGACATACTTCATACACAAACAGAAAAAAACCGCCTTTTGGGCGGTTTTTTAAATTAAGAGATATTTATTTTTAATCAATACCCTGCCCTATGATATAAGGGGCTCCCATGGCCTTCAATTCATTCTCTAATTGAGGGATGGTCGTATTTGCCATGGTCTTCATTTCATTATAAAGACCGCTTAACATGCCTTTGGCAATGTTCAGATTCTCTTTGTGCAATTGTGTTGGCCCGTAAGTGGTTGCCATACCTCGTCTGGCTACACTGAGATGAGACCCTACGCTTGGTTTGGTGCGTTCCCCTATCTCTCCTTTAGACTGATTGCCTTCCAGGCGTTCTTCGAGGTCATAAAGTTGCTGTTTAAGAGTATGTACTTTGGCATTCATGGTACCCGGCGCAACATTTGCCCTGGAGAGTGCCAGTTGCATGGCTTGTACCTTGTCCATACTTTCATCAAATACGGTAGACACTTTTGTTAACTGAGTTTGCACCACATTGTATTCTGCGATATAAGCATTGTATTCCTCATACGAGATGCCTTTTAAGGTGCTTTCAAATAAAGGTGTTACCTCAAAACTAATCGGTCCATCTAATTGAGTGACCACTCCGTCTACCTCTTTAGAAAGCGTGGCCGTATAAGTTCCAGGCATGGCCATAGGACCAGAATTCCACCATGACCTACCACCGCCACTTCCCTGCCCGGGCCGTATCGCTCTGGTACTTGGATGCCTAAGATCCCAGGCAACTCTGTTAAGTCCTTTTTTTGTAGTTCCTTCCACATTGCGTATCACATTATTATTCGCATCACGGATGGTGATCCAGATCTTTGAATCTTCCTGTCTGCGTTCCTCTTCCAGGGCATCCCAACCCGCAAATGGTATAGACGCATTCCTTTTCTCAAGTGCTTTTTCCTTTTCTTTTCGGTCCTTGGCTTTTGTGCTCATTTCATTGGCCAACGAGTAGGTAAATAAAGCACCAAAATCAGGATTCTTCGCAAAGTAATAATCGGCTCCGGTGTTCCCTACTACATTTTTAGGTACATACCAGTCTGCCTGTCTGGTGGAATACAAGCTGCCTTCCTTGTTCAAGGTTGCTTCTGTCATTTCTCGCAGAGCACTATAGTCATCCAGAACAAAGAAGCCACGACCGAAGGAAGCACCTACAAGATCGTTCTCCTCTTTTTGGATTACCAGGTCCCGGAACGAGATAGTTGGTGCCCCGGGAACCTTATGCCAGTTAACCCCCCCATTCATGGAAGTGAAAATTCCTTTTTCGGTACCTGCAAATAATAAATTCTTATTTACATGGTCTTGTACCAAACGCCAAATAATGGTATTCGCCGGAAGATCTCCCTTGATGGAACGCCAGCTAACTCCTTTGTCTGTACTTTTAAACAAATAAGTAGAGAAATCCCCTTCTTTATGGTTATCTAAGGCTGCATAGACGGTATTTTCATCGAACAGGTCGGCTTTTATATCATTGACAAAAGAGCGCGATGGAAGGCCCATGCTAGAAACGGCGATCCTGCGCCAGTTGCCACCATCGTCCGTACTTACCTGTATATATCCATCATCCGTTCCTGCATACAAAACACCGGCTGTTACAGGCGATTCTGAAATAGAGGTTATGGTATTATAGTTAGACATGGCACCTACATCCCAGGCATTGTCCCAGCTTTGTTGTTTGCCCATGATGGGGAGTGTAATACGTTCCTCGTTTCTGGTAAGATCCCCGGAGATTGGTGTCCAGCTATTGCCCCTGTCCTCCGATTTCCACACCCGGTAAGAAGCGAAATATAACCTGGAAGCTTTATGAGGACTCACTAAAATAGGGGCATCCCAATTGAAACGTTCAAAAGGTTCTCCGGCTCTTGGTTGAGGTTGAATAAATACGCGATCCCCGGTGATCAGGTCTACTCGGTGTAGGCCACCCTGTTGGGTTTCCGCGTAAATAATATGATTGTACTCAGGGTCTGTGGCTGATTGATGCCCGTCTGCTCCTAAGGTCTTGTACCAATGTGCATTTCGTATTCCCTGCTGTTCATCGGTACGTGAGGGTCCTCCTGCAGATCCGTTATCTTGTGTACCTCCAAAGATGTGGTAAAATGGCTTTTGATTGTTCACCGCTACCTTATAGAATTGAGTCAGCGGTAAATTCTTGATATATCGCCATGTTTGAGCAAGATCAAAGCTTTCGTAAATACCGGCATCTGTCCCTACCAAAAGATAATCTGGGTCGTCTGCACGGAATGCGATGGCGTGGTTATCAGAATGCTTGTCTTCTTCCTGTAATTGAACAAATGTCTTGCCTCCGTCATCTGAGGTAAGTATCCGAACATTCATCAGATACAAACGGTCAAAGGCATGCGGACTGGCATACAGCTCCTGATAATAATGTGGTCCGGTTCCTCCCGATACGGTATTCGACATTTTTTTCCAGGAAGAGCCCCGGTCCTCTGAGCGGTAAACAGCACCTTTGGTTCTGTCTAATTC
>JAHEHU010000106.1 GCA_024639765.1 Eudoraea sp. | reverse complement strand
GAAGTTAAAAAACGACTTACAAAGCAGGTAGAAGATACTATTGCAATAGATCTCTATCAGATAAACGAAAGAGGTAAGCTAAAGGTTATTACCATTTCTTCTGCTACCTCTTATTTTAGGTATATGAATAAGTGGATGGGTTTTGAATATGATATAGTACAATTACTAGCAAAAAAATTAAAACTTAAGTTAGAAATAGTAGAAGCCAAAAATATAAATGATATGATTTACAAGCTTCGTAAAGGAGAAGGAGATGTTGTAGCGTACCAAATACCTTTTCTAGAAGAACAAGAAGTAAATTTTAATTATGTGTTAAGTCCTATCAACATTAGACAAGTTCTTATTCAAAAAAAACCAGGTAATTGGAGAAATATGACTCAGGAAGAACTAGATAAAGAACTGGTAACATCACTAAATGACCTTAACGGAAAAAGTGTCCGAATTCAGAACGACGACCTTGTAGAAGAAAATCTATTAAACTTTTTTGAGGCTGAAAATATTGATGTTACTATTACTCGTAGCACAAAAGATTATGGAGATGAAGAACTTGTTTTTAGAGTTTTAAATGGTAAAATAAAATATGCTATAGTAAATAGTCTTATTGCAAAATTTAAAACTACGCATTTCAGTGATCTTTACGCGGGTTTAGGAATAAATAAAGATAGTAAAATGGGATGGTTAGTCAGAGAAAAATCCACGGATCTGCAAGTTTCTCTGAAAGAATATTTAAATGAATTAATTGAGTCTGGAAAATATCAGGAGATTTACGACAAGTATTTTAAAGAGAAAAAACAGTTTACAAATTATGTTCTAAACGATAAATATTTTAAAGCTACCGGAGATTTATCTCCGTACGATTCCATTGTACAAACACATTCTAGCGAACATGAATTAGACTGGCAGCTGTTAACAGCTCAAATGTACCAGGAATCTCTATTCGATCCAGATGCAGAATCCTGGGCTGGTGCTGTTGGCCTTATGCAATTTATGCCAAAAACTGCAGATGCATATGGTGTGGAAGATCGTCGAAATCCGGTTCAAAGTATTGAGGGAGGAAGTGAATTAATGAAGGATTTGTATAACAGTTGGAGAAAGAAAAAACTACCACCAGAAGAAAGTATTAAATTTGCGTTGGCCTCGTACAATGTTGGTATTGGGCACGTTATGGATACCGTTGTACTAACAGAAATGGCAGGGGAAGACACTACGAAATGGGAAAATGTTTCACAAAACCTTCTTAAACTTTCTAAGCGCGAATATATTAATGCACCCAATATAAAGTATGGATACTGCAACGGCGAAGAGCCTATCACTTATGTAGAACGTATTTTAAGTCGCTACAAATTTTATTCTAATCTTAAGTAAAAAATAATAATAATTGTTAAAGCCATTAACCAAGGTTTTCCTAAAAACAATACAAAATAAAAAATATACCCGTGCTTTTAAAAGCATTTTCACTGAGTATTCAAAACCAATATTAATAGCTATGACCAAAGAAACGATGAATTACATTTTATTAGTAGTAATAACTTTAGTCATTGCTGCTGTGTTATCGCTAATTATTAGGAAATTGCTTAATATATTTATTACGAAATATGCGGAGAAATTAAGAACGGACCCTACGAACTTTTCATTTGTTAAAAATTCAGTTGGAATTTTAATATACACCGTTGCTCTAATTTTCATCTTTTACAAAATACCCTATCTCAAATCACTAGGAACTGCCCTTTTTGCCGGTGCAGGCGTAATAGCGGTTGTAGTTGGGTTCGCATCACAAGCTGCATTTTCTAATATCATTAGCGGTATTTTTATTTTGATTTTTAAGCCTTTTAAAGTAGCTGATATTATTGAATTTAAAGGAGGCTTAAAGGGAACAATTGAAGAGATAACGCTCAGGCATATTTTGATAAAAGATTTTGAAAACAGAAGAATCGTAATTCCAAATAGTGTTATAAGTAATGAAACTATTATCAATAGCCATATAAAGGATGAAAAAATCCGGAAGCACGTGGTATTCTCAATTAGTTACGATTCTAATATAGACAAGGCAATTGACATCATACGCAAGGAAGCGCATAAACACCCATTATTAATTGACAATCGAACTGAAGAAGATATTACTAATAACATTCCTGTGGTGGTTATTCGAGTTGTTGGCCTTTCTGACTTTTAAATAGATATCAAAGCATATGTCTGGGCAGCAACCCATGGTGAGGCCTTTATTATATATTGCGACCTTTTAAAATCTATTAAAGAAAGATTCGACCAAGAAGAGATAGAAATCCCATTTCCACATCGAACAATTGTTTATAAAAACGATTTAAAAAAACAAATAAGTAATGGCTCGATTCATTAATAAGGAAAAATTAAAATAAGAGAATCCCCTTTCAAATTAAACTTTAAGGAAGCGTTTGCGAGTGAAGAAGCGATCATACGGCTTTCGATTTTGACGCTGATTATTTAAAAGGCGATATTAATTCTAAGAATACCTGATGATTGCAACCATACACATTGCCAAGTCTCTCAAATACAACCATACAAGCCACAACTTTCCAATGAGCATGTCTGCTTCAACACTGAAAAACTAAAAAAAAATAAAAACGGCATAGATCAATGTATAAGCGGCATTAAAACGACCGCTAATACTAGGCCGTTTTGAGAGTTTTAGAAGATTTTGTGAAACATTATCCCGTTTTGTTTTGTCCTCACCTTCTTCCTTCGTTATAACTAGTGAGTAATTGCAGGTAAGTCGTTTTTAGGGTTTAGCGGGAAGCGCTAAAACATTAATTCCTGGATCAACCTATGTATTAGTGAATTTTATAGGACTTTGCATTATGAAAGAGCCCTATAAATTTCGATTCCTTTACATTAATTAATACCTTGCCAAGGTTAAATCAGACCAACATATGGAAGCAAGAAACAATGTCAAAGAACATCCATGGCACCCTATTTCAGCTAGCCATAGACAATTTATGGAGTTACATACACATAATAGGCTAGGCCAATTCCTCCGTTTCATGATGTTCTTGTTTATAGGTACCTCATTATGGGCCCAGAACGATTCCATTAAACTCAAGAATAACGATTTATTGGTGGGTGAAATCAAAACGCTTAGTAAAAGTGTACTTACCTTGAAAACCTCGTACAGCGACAAAGATTTCAAAATAGACTTTGATGATGTGGTTTCAATCAGCACATCTAAGCTATGTGTGATTCAACTTACCAATAACACGCGAATAACAGGTAGAATGAAATCGCTGTCGCCTAATAAAGCTCGAATTATCGATAATGATGGGGTATCGTTTGAAGTGGCCATCAGGGATATCGGTAGCGCAATGTATCTTCCAACTTCGCTTGTGAATGTCAATGCCAATGAATAACTTAGGTCCTGCAGTGTGTTCTGTTTTCATGTCTTTAAGAATTTTGCTATAAATTAAAGATAATGGACATGCTGCTTTTACATAGATGCTATAAACAATACGGGCTTAGGCCACAAACGAATGGTTTGCGTATTTTTATGAGATCGCAAAATCTTTTGGATTTTGCTCTGGACAGGAAAAAATAAATCAAAACAAAAAGATTTCGCTATGTGCGTGGCGGAAAGCAAACGCTAGTTTGCTCCCGTACTGTTCATAGCTAAACCGTCAGACTGCGCAAAAATCGCTTCTTCCTTAATAACTTTGTTGATTACTGATTAAATCATTAACTAAATCTATTTAAGATATTGATTATCTTAATGTTATGGATTTTATAGCAGGCTTCAACCGAGATCAATTGATTATGATGGACTTTGAATCATGCCTCGGTATTGATTCTTGGGCACGGATTGTGGATATGTTCGTTGATATCTTTCCAATGGATAACTTGGGGTTCAAGGATGTCCTTAATTCTGAGGGAAGACCACCTTATCGGTCATCGGACTTACTCAAACTATACCTCTATGGGTACAAGAACAAACTCCGCTCCTCACGCCAATTGGAACATGCCTGTAAAGTAAACCTCGAGATAATCTGGCTCTTGAAGGGACTCAGGCCATCGGCAAGAAAAATAGCCTACTTCAGAAAGGAAAACGCCAAGGCTTTTAAAATGGCCTTCAGGCATTTCGTAGGGCTTCTAAAAGATTGGGAACTCATAGACGGGCAGACCATTGCCATAGACTCTTTCAAGATCAGGGCGCAGAACGCCCTTAAGAACAATTTCAACCAGAACAAGATCGATCGCCATATCGATTATATAGACAACAAGATCCTGTAGTACCAACAACAACTCGATACCGAAGACAAAGATATCGATGTGAAAGAAGTACGGGACAAAATAGCCTATCAGGAATCCAAGAAAGAAAAGTACCGCAACATAGAAAAAAAGCTACAGCAGAGCGGGGAAAGACAGATCAGCCTTACCGACCCCGATGCCAAATCCGTGGTACTGCACCGCAATATCGTCAACGTTGGCTACAACGTGCAGGCAGGTTGCGATGCCAAGCACAAGCTCTTCGTGAACAACGCTACCGGGACCGTGAACGATACCCATGCTCTCTCGCCCATGGCTCTGGACGCCAAAGAACTTCTGGACGTGGAAAATATGCGGACACTTACCGATAAAGGATACACCACGGCAAAACATTTGGAGATATGCACCGACAACGGGATCACCCCATACTCCTCCCCAAAGGAACATTCTTCCCAACATAACGGGCTTTATCCCATGATCGATTTTAAATACGACAAGGAAAAAGACACTTACACCTGCCCTGACCGGCAAATATTGGCGACCAATGGAACCGTTTACGATAAGGCCGGGCACAAGGTCAAGCATTACAAGAACAGGCAAGCCTGCAAAGTGTGCCCTGTAAGGCAACTATGTACCAAAAATAAAAATGGCCGGTTCATCGAGCGTTCGATCTATCAAGAAGCATTGGAAGAAAATCAAAAAAGAGTGGAAGAGAATCCCGAATACTACAGACTCAGACAACAGATCACCGAACACCAATTCGGAACATTGAAAAGGCAATGGGGCTTCACCCATACATTGATGAAGGGAAAGCAAAACGTGCTCTCCGAAGTAAACCTGATCATGATATGTTACAATCTGATCAGGCTTATGTCCATTCTTGACCCAAAGGTGTTAAAAAACAGGCTAAAAGGGCTTGGCCCTGAAGTATCCACCCTATTTGAGCGAATATTGGCCTATATAAGCGACTTTCTTTTATTTGAAATTCGTTATTCTCCCTTCGGGACAACTAAGAAAATTACTATATCAACGCCCTAAATCTTAATTGATTCCTTAATTTTAATCCAAATGGAGTTTATGCGCAGACTCCCGTTGGAGTACATTTTTAAAAAACAATCCGCTCTCTTTTTTTTGCTGTTTAGAGAAGTAAGAGTTAGCGTTCTTCATAAGAACTGTCCTTCACATCATTTTATCCATTATAGAAATTAGCGAGCGAAACGAAGTTTCGTGCTGCAAGCCCAAATCCTTACCGAACTAATCTACATGCGAGGTGTCAAAGTGCTTTTTTCAATAAACTATTTTAATGTTTTTAGGGGGTTCAATATCTTTTTCAATAAAATACTATCTAATTCACCCTTATTGATTCTCTAACAAAATTTAGTTGAATTCAAAATTCAGGATTGATAAGAAAAAGGTAGATTCAATGGTCTAGAGAAAATTTTGCAGCAAACTTTTCAATGTTTATTAGTGTTTCAAGAGTTTTTGCAGCAAACTTCTGATTCCATAAGATTAGTCTGATTCTTCTAGACCTGCCGTAATTACTAGGGTCAACAACGTAAATCAATCAACATAACACCGCTTTAGCGTGTTATCCTCTTGCTATTCCCCCCTTAGTTTCACTACTAAGATTGGAATACACCTAAGCGGTACTTCAACAATCAAAAAGTAGTGTGCGCCCTGTCGGATTTTTGTTATACGCTTACCTATCGGGACGCTACAAAAACCCAATAGGATCCCGCGCAGTTTAGTTATGGTTCCCGATAGTTATCGGGATGGGGGCTTCGCTT
This sequence comes from Eudoraea sp., assembly GCA_024639765.1. GTDB lineage: Bacteria > Bacteroidota > Bacteroidia > Flavobacteriales > Flavobacteriaceae > Muriicola. Next base: position 2,012 of record JAHEHU010000106.1, on the reverse strand, counting down.
CTTTGTTTCTTTTTTGCTTCAAAAAGATTCATCAGGTTTTGCATGTCCTCCCCTACTTTCTTCTGCAAGACCCTTGCGTAAATTTGAGTGGTCGTTAATTTGGTATGGCCCAAAAGCTTTGAGACAGTCTCAATCGGAACTCCATTTGATAGGGTTACCGTTGTAGCGAAAGTATGGCGTGCCACATGGAAGGTTATGTTTTTATGTATTCCGCACGCCTTAGCAATCTCCTTTAAATTCTTGTTGGTCTTTTGATTGCTGTATACTGGAAGAAGTTCACCTGTCAATTCCATTTCTTCTTTGTACTTATTCAGAATCTCTTTGGCCCTTGGCAGAAGGGGGATTTTGAGCGATTCATTGGTTTTTGCCCTTTTGGTATGTATCCATTTGTTTCCATCGATTCCGATCAGAATCTGATTTGGATGCAGTTCTTTGATATCGATATAGGACAGCCCGGTATAACAACTGAAAAGGAAAATATCCTTTACTCGATTAAGCCCTATTGTCATAAAGGAAGTTCCATCAATCAAATCCAACTCTCTTTGGGTAAGATAGTCTCTCTCGTTTTTTTCAAAGCGGAGCTTATAATTTTTAAAAGGGTCCTTCTCCAACCATTCCATCTTAATGGAAAGGTTGATTATTTTCATGAGTCTTGAAAGATGCTTCATCACACCGTTATTCGTGCATGTCCTTCTTTTCTTTTTTGGTCGGTAGGTCCTGATATAGTTTTCAAAATTGACTATAAATTTGTAGTTCAACTGAATCAAGTAGATGTCATCGGTCTTTAACCGCTCTTGTAGAAATTGCCTTAAATATTTCTCTGTGGAAAAGTAATTTTTGAGCGTTCCCGGTTTAAGCTCTTGGTTGATATTCCGGTTATGGTACTCTACTGCCTGCATCAAGGTCATGCGTTGTTCGTCCTCCCCGAAGTACCTCAGCTTGATCGCCTTGGCCGTAATCAGTTTTCTTTCCGAGTGCAATCCCTTGTGGGCATTGAGAACTTCGGCATAAACGTCATCCAAATAGGTATTCAGTAAAATCAGGTTTTGGTCGGTTTCTTTGGCCCGACACCTGAAAATATCCCAATTGCACAGCGAAATGTCGCGTTTTATACTAAATTCAGCGCGTTCCTTATTGACCGTAATTCGAACATAAATGTCCAATATTTCGGGATTGTTCCGTTTTTTCCTAGTGAAGAAAATCACTCCTAAAGTGCTGTCTGTACGCATGTTGTAAGTCTTTTTGATTAAACATCCTTTGTTTAAAGACTACATTTAAATGGCCTAAATACTACTTAAATTTACAACAAAATACGTACCGCTTTGCACACCGAATTGCACACCAGAAAGGTGGTTTTAAACGATATCATATGAATGCAAGAAAAATGAAAAACCCTGCAAATCAATAGATTAGCAGGGTTCTTGTCCGCCCTAAAAGGCGGTTCGTCGGGGTGGCAGAAGTCATCAATTTGGTTATTGTCCGATAGTCCCTGCAATGATGCCAAATGTCCTCCTGCGGAAAAACCCATTAAAGCGAATCGTTCTTTATCAAACCCATACTTTTCAGCATTATCGTACAAAAAGGAAACTGCCCTATTACAGTCCTGTATCTGGGCTGGAAAAATGGCCTGTGTTGCAAATCGATAATCAATGGAAGCAAGCGCATATCCTTGATGAAGAATTTCCGCCACCGTTTTTTTCATGTAACCGATGTCGGCATACTTGTCGTTACCGATCCATCCGCCTCCGTGAATAAATACGATCAAAGGAATAGTACCTTTGACATTGGACGGTACATATATATCCAAAAGGTGCTTCGCTAGGGTATCATTGTTGTAGGCAATATTGCCATGCAAGATTGTACCTTCAGGGAAGAGAGAAATTACAGGATTGGAGGTTTGGCCCAACGACGTTTGGGATACCTGCAAGGCCCATACGAGAAAATATAGTTGTACTATTTTCATTTTTATATCAGTTTTCAGTTTATTACCTAATTAGTTACAGTAAATCAAT
>JAHEHU010000036.1:3369-25194 GCA_024639765.1 Eudoraea sp. | reverse complement strand
CTTTTGGAATATACGCTCTTTTCCGGTTCCTTACTCAAAAAAGAGGAATATGAGGCCGCCATAAAGGAATATATGGACACTCATTATAAAGATGTTGCTTTTGAAATTGAAGACAAAGAACGAGGCAGTATACCTATGACCTGTATTGATTTCACCGAGCTTAATTTCGGAAACAATTATCACATAGGTACCGCAGGAGGTTGGAGTAAACCCAGTACAGGATACACATTTAGAAATACCGCCATTAAAAGTAAAGCCCTGATCCAACATCTGAAAGAAAACAAACCCCTTGCGTCCTTCCAAAAAAGGAATCGTTTCTGGATGTATGATGTGTTGCTATTAAATATCCTTTACAGGAATAATGAGTTGGGCAGGTCCATATTTGAAGATCTTTTTATGAAAAGGAAACCGCAACTTATCTTTAAGTTCCTAGATGAAGAGACACAATGGTATGAGGATATGTATATCATGATGGCTCCCAACCCTGTCCCATTTATAAAGTCGCTTTTCAGACATGTATATTGGATACTCACAGGCACCGCCAAACGTTGGTAATATATTAGACCTTTCTATCCATCAGATCCTTGCCAAATTGACGTAGAATTTCCTTATTCGCACCACCAATTGCGAGGTTATCCAGATGGGAAAAAGCCTTTTTGGTATACACTGCGATCGCATTTTTGGTTGCCTGAGAGGCACCACTTTGTTCATAGATCTCTTTTACCCTTTTCACTTTCCTATCGGTTTTACCCGGTTGTATAGAAAATAGGTCCTTTATCTCCCTTCCTTGATTTTTATCTGCCAGTTCTATGGACTTTAAGTATAAATAGGTCTTTTTATTTTCAATGATATCTCCCCCAACCTGCTTCCCAAAGGTTTTGGGATTCCCAAAGGCATCAAGGTAATCATCCTGCAGTTGGAACGCGATCCCCAAGTTGAGGCCAAAATCATATATGTCTTTCTGTGCCGAAGGATTTGCCCCGGCTATGATGGCACCCATTTTCATGGAAGCACCAACCAGCACTGCCGTTTTGTATTTGATCATTTTCAGGTATTCGGCTACTTCAACATCTTCCCGGGATTCAAAGTCCACATCGTATTGTTGTCCTTCACAAACCTCCAGAGCCGTTTTACTAAAAAGCATGGTCAATTCTTTGAAAACGGGCGCTGAATAAGATTCCAAATAACAGTAGGCTTCTATTAACATCGCATCTCCGGAAAGAATTCCTGTATTGACATCCCATTTATGATGTACGGTGGTCTTACCTCGCCTTAAAGGAGCCGCATCCATAATATCATCATGGATCAGGGAAAAATTATGGAAATACTCTACTGCCATGGCTGCATCAAAAGCGTTCTCATACTTTCCGCCAAAAAGCTCAGTGGTCAGTAATGTGAGCATAGGCCGTAAGCGCTTACCCCCCAACCCAAGAATATAAGCCATAGGGTTATATAGCGTTATGGGCTCTTTATCTGTTATCCGCGAAGCGAGATGTTCATTGAATTTTTCCTGATAGTATTCAACTGAATGCATGGCCAATTTTTTTCAAAAATAGGTGAATTACCCACACCCTACCTAATGCTACTTAAAATCCAGGTTTGAAAATACTATAAAGCAAATGTTAAATAATTGCAAAACGTAGGAAACTTTATATGTTTTTAAAGTTTCCTGGATTATATTTGCCTCCTTATGAAAGAAAAAATACTCGATAAGGCCACAGATATGTTCCTGACGCTTGGATTCAAAAGTGTTACAATGGATGATCTTGCCCATGAAATGGGTATTTCTAAAAAGACCATCTACGCACATTTTGAGAATAAAACCAAATTGGTAGAAGCCTCCACTTTAAAACTGTTTGAAGTAATCTCTAAAGGAATTGACGCCATTTGTAGTCTTCAAAAAGATCCCATTGAAGAATTATACGAGATTAAAAAGTTTGCCATGAAACATCTGAAGGACGAGAAAGCCTCTCCTCAGTTTCAATTGCAAAAATATTACCCTCGTATATCCAAAACAATGCGCAAGAAGCAATTTGATCTCATGCAAAATTGTGTGGTAGACAACGTAAAACGTGGTATGGAACTAGGTATTTATCGTCCTTCTCTCAACGTAAATTTTATTGCCAGGATCTATTTTACAGGCGTAACCAGCATAAAAGATCACACTCTTTTTCCGGAAGATGAATTTCCAAATATCCAACTTATGGATGACTATCTGGAATATCACCTAAGAGGGATCGTAACACCGGAAGGCCGCAATATTTTAAACAAAATCATTCACTCTAATCACCAATAAATGAACTCTTTTCGTCTTTGTATTATTCTGTTCGCAGTGTCATTCTTTGGTTTTTCACAGGATTCAACTACAGGATACACACTTGATGAGGCCATCGCCTTTGCGTTGGAAAATAATTACAGTGCCATAAACGCAGAACGCGATATTACGGATGCCCAAAAACAGAAATGGGAGACCATCGCCACAGGATTACCTCAGATTACTGCAGACATCAACTATCAAAATCAATTAAAACAACCTGTTTCCCTCATCCCAGCTGAATTTTTCGGTGGTGAACCAGGAGAATTTCAACCCATTGTATTTGGTCAGGCTCAACAAGCTAGTGCCACAGCTACCGTTCGGCAACAGATCTTTGATGGTTCCTATATAGTAGGTGTCCAGGCAACCAAGGCTTTTTTAAGCTACAGCCGTAATAATAAGGAAAAAACACAGCAAGAGGTGCGCAAAGCGGTTGTAGAAGCCTATGGAAATGTTCTTTTGGCAAAAGAATCCTTGGCAATTCTCAAAAAGGATTTGGAAGCAGTGAAAAACACATTATATGAAACTGAAAAATTATATGAAAATGGGTTGACGGAAGAGGAAAGTGTACAGCAACTACAGATTACCTATTCTAGGTTAGAGAGTCAGCTAAAAAATGCTGAACGACTCGAGAAGATAACACTTCAAATGCTAAACCTAACAATGGGACTCCCTATTGAAGCCGCAACTCAGTTAAAAGAGAACCTCAACGATCTTGCCCAAAACAATGTAGATCTTAACGTCATTGATGCTCCCTTCAGTGTGGAAAACAATGTAGATTATAAATTGGTAAACAATTTGAATGAACAGCGATTCTTTGAATTAAAACTGGCAAAGAGCAGGGCATTACCTACACTGAATGCCTTTGCTAATTACGGCACTGCTGCTTTCAGCGATACCTTCACTTTCTTTGATGGGGATCAGCAATGGTTCGATTCATCTATTTTGGGATTTGATCTTAGTATCCCAATTTTTAGTTCCTTAAAAAGAAGTGCCAGCACTCAAAGAGCCAAAATAGCACTGGAAAAAGCAAAGACACAGTTGACAGAGACCCAGGAGCGCATAAGATTACAACTCGAAAAGGCCAAAAGTGAGTATCTACTGGCCATAGAACAATATGCCACCACTCAAAAGAATTTGAACCTGGCAGAGCGTATTGAACAAAAAAATCAGATCAAATATAAAGAGGGGATCGCCTCCAGCTTTGAGTTGAGACAGGCACAAACACAATTATATACAGCACAACAAGAGTATTTGCAATCTATGGTAGATGTCATCAATACTAAAACCGAGTTAGAAGTAATTACCAATAATTAGTAAAAAATAAACACGTTTTCAAAATGAAAAATATTGTACCCATATTTACCCTGTTTCTTTTGTTACTATCCTGTGGTGGTGATAAGAATGTTTCCATTGACACCCTGATAGACGATGGAGATCTTGATAAACTCAGGTCTAAAAAGACGGCTATTTCTTCCGAATTAAAGGCGTTGAATGAACAAGTGAAGAGGCTAGACTCTGTCATTGCCGTTCTGGATGCGGATACAAAATTACCTTTGGTGAGCACCTTTGAAGTAAGCGCTCAAAACTTTCAGCATTTTCTTGAACTCCAAGGGGATGTGGCTACCAAGCAAAATGTGTTGATCTACCCGGAAATGGCAGGGACACTGCAGCGTGTTTATGTTACCGAAGGAGATAAAGTAACTAAAGGCCAACTCCTTGGTATTATTGATGATGGAGGAATGGCGAACCAACTGGCGCAACTAAAAACACAGGCAACCCTTGCCGAAACTACCTATCAACGGCAAAAAAGGCTTTGGGAACAGAAAATTGGTTCCGAAATACAATACCTGCAGGCCAAGACCAATTATGAAGCCACAATAAGTGGCGTGGAACAAGCAGAGCGCCAACTAAGTAAATCAAGGCTAACAGCCCCTTTTACTGGAATCATTGATGATGTAATTAAAGATCAGGGAACCGTGGTATCGCCAGGTCCTGGTGCTGAGGTCTTTCGGATCGTAAATCTCTCAGATATGTATATCACAGTAGATGTACCCGAATCGTACCTGGGTACTATTACCAAAGGAAGTATGGCAAAAGTATATTTCCCCGTGCTGGGCGATTCTATAAAAACTGCCATAAGGCAAACCGGAAATTTTATTAATCCCAATAACCGCTCCTTTAGTGTAGAAATTCCGGTCCCTAATAAAAATGGAAGTATTAAGCCAAATCTGAGCGCCCGGGTTACCATCAATGATTACACAAATGCCAATGCGTTGCTGGTTCCGCAGAGTGTGATCTCTGAAAACGCGGAAGGAGAACAATACGTTTATATTGCCGAAAACCCTACCGAAGAAATGCAAGGGACCGCCAAAAAAAGAATTGTTATTACCGGAAAAACGCAAGGGAGATTTGTAGAGATCCTCTCGGGTCTTTCCGCCGGAGAGTTGATCATTCAGGAAGGTGCAAGAACTGTTAAAGACAATCAGGACGTTCAAATTATTAAGTAAGAAGCAGTATGAGCAGACAGCAAAAAAACGTCAATAAAGAATTCAGACTTTCTTCATGGGCCATAGACAACCCTTCTGTGGTCTATGTGATGATAGCTATCTTCCTCTATATAGGATATACTTCCTATATGGCCTTACCACGGGAAGATTTTCCTGAAGTTGTGGAGACCAAGGTCTATATCAGCACACCATATCCGGGAAATACCGCGGAAGATGTGGAAAGACTCATTACCGATCCGCTTGAGGATCGGATCAAAAATGTGAGTAACCTCGTAGAACTTACCTCAACTTCACAAGAAGATTACAGCATCATAACGGCTGAGTTCGATGAGGATATTACCGTGGAAGCTGCTAAACAAAAAATAAAGGACGAAGTAGATGGGGAAAAGGCAAGTGAGGATTGGCCTTTGTTCAACGGGGCTAAAGTAGAACCCAATATCTTCGATCTTAATTTAGCAGAGCAGATACCGATCATCAATATCAATTTCACCGGCGATTATCCTGTTGAAAGTTTAAAAGAATTTGCCGAATATCTCCAGGACGAGATTGAAGACCTGCCACAAGTAAAAGAAGTTAACATCCGGGGAGCGCAGGAAAAAGAAGTAGAAGTTGCTGTGGACGTATATAAGATGATGGCTTCTAAAGTTAGCTTTCAGGATGTGATACAGACCATAGCGAATGGAAATATGACGATGTCTGCAGGGAACCTTAAGACGATCAATCAACGCAGGAACATCAGAATTTTAGGGGAGATCAATGATCCGGAAGAACTGAATGATTTTGTGGTTAAGTCAGAGAATGGTGCCGTTTATTTGAAGGACATCGCAACCATAACCTTTGAAGAGAAAGATAAAACTACCTATGCACGTGAATTTGGAGACAATGTGGTAATGCTCGATGTAAAGAAGCGTTCTGGTCAAAACACCATTGAAGCAACAAATATGATCAGGAAATTGGTGGAAGAAGCGAGAGAGAATTATTACCCCAAGGATCTTACCCTCACTATTGCCAATGATTCATCTAGCCGAACCCTTGGCCAGGTAGATGATCTCGTTAATAATATCATTTTTGGGATCATCCTGGTAGTTACCGTTCTTATGTTCTTCCTTGGTTTCAGAAATGCCCTCTTTGTTGGTTTCGCTATTCCAATGTCAATGTTCATTTCTTTTATGATCCTATCTATGCTGGGATATACCTTAAATACCATGATCCTTTTTGGTCTAATCATGGGACTGGGAATGTTAGTAGATAACGGAGTGGTGGTTGTAGAAAATGTATACCGCCTCATGGAACAGGAAGGAATGTCCAGGATCGAAGCTGCTAAAAAAGGTATTGGAGAGATCGCTTTTCCCATTATTATCTCAACACTTACAACGGTAGCGGCGTTTGTTCCTCTTGGGTTATGGCCGGGGATCTTCGGCCAGTTCATGATCTATTTCCCCATTACCCTTTCTGTGGTACTGGGATCCTCCTTATTTGTGGCCATCTTTATGAATTCCATGCTGGTCTCCCGATATATGGAGCTTGGGGATAAAGAATTAACCCGAAAGGAATTGATTAGAGTGAGTATTATTCTGGGAAGTATTGGAATTTTGATCCTGATCTTCGGAGGTGCCATGCGTGGCTTGGGTAGCGTAATGATACTTACTGCCATACTATTCTGGTTCTACAAGTACGGCTTAAAAAAATGGGCCAAAAGATTTCAAAGTACATCGCTCGTTCGCTTTGAGAATTTCTATGAAAAAATGATCAAATACGCATTAAGAGGTAAAAATGTGTATTGGTTTTCCGGGATTACCTTCCTACTGTTACTAAGTACCTTTATGCTCTTCGGACTTTCATTGGGTAGTGGTCGTACCAAGGTAGAGTTCTTCCCAGACAACACTCCCAATGAGATCTATGTCTTTATTGAATACCCTCAAGGGACGGCCATTGAAAAGACAGATGAGTTAACAAAAGCAATTGAGAAGAGAGTTTATAGCATCACTGAAAAACCTGCATATACCGATAAAGGTTATAATTATTTGATCTCCTCTGCCGTATCTCAGGTTGGCGAGGGTGCCGGAAATCCAAATACAGATGGTGGCTCAACAGCAGAAATGCCCCATAGAGGAAAGATCACGCTCTCTATGCGCGAATTTAAATTTAGGGACGGTATTGATACCGAAAATCTGCGAAAGGACATACAGGATAATCTTACCGGGATCTACCCCGGTGTCTCCATCTCGGTAGAAAAAGATGCTGTCTCACCACCTTCAGGATATCCAATTAACATTGAATTGGAAGGAAAGGACTATGATGTATTGATCAACACTGCAGAGAATATCCGAAACTTCATCAATAAAAAGAACATTGCCGGCATTGAAGAACTGAAGATCGATGTAAATAAAGGAAAACCTTCCATGAATGTGATGGTAGACAGGGAAAAAGCAGGAGAATTGGGGGTCAGTGTTGCACAGGTTGGTCAGCAACTGCGACGTTCTCTTTTTGGAGAAAAAGCCGGAATCTATAAGGTGGATGGTGAGGATTATGATATAAATGTTCGGTTTAGAGAGGACATGCGGTATGACAAAAGTGCCCTTTTTAATCAAAATATCATTTTCAGGGATCAGGCTACCGGTAGGATTAAAGAAATTCCTGTTTCTGCGGTGGCCTCTCAAAAGAACACCTCTTCCTTTAGTGCCATTAAGCATCGTGATAGCAAACGAGTTGTCACTGTTTACTCTGGACTAAAGCCAGGTTTCACTGATGCCGGAGCGGTAGTCGCAGATATCCAGAAGGAAATGGAGAATTTTCAAGAGCTTCCTGCCAATGTGAAGCTCGATTTTACAGGCCAGATCGAAGAACAGAATAAACAAATGCAGTTTCTGGTAGGCGCATTCTTTTCCGGATTGGGTCTCATTATGCTCATCCTTATCTTTCAGTTTGGAGGAATTTCCAAGCCCTCTATTATTATGACAGCTATTTTTCTGAGTTTTATTGGGGTCTTTGGTGGTCTAATGATCACTGGCTGGTCTTTTGTGATCATGATGACCATGATGGGTATTATTGCACTGGCCGGGATTGTGGTAAATAATGGTGTTGTACTCTTAGATTATACCCAGATCCTTATAGACCGCAGGAAAGTTGCGTTAGGACTCAATGACTATGATCTGATACCCCTGGAGCAGGTAACGGAAGTGATCGTCAAAAGTGGTAAGGCCAGACTGCGTCCCGTGATACTAACAGCCGTTACAACGGTACTTGGACTTATACCCTTGGCTATTGGTTTGAACATAGATTTCTTTTCACTTTTTTCTCAGGGAGATCCTAAGATCTATATAGGTGGAGATAATGTTATCTTTTGGGGGCCTTTGGCATGGACGGTGATCTTTGGATTAATTGTTGCGACCTTTTTAACCCTGATTATTGTTCCCGTGCTTTTTAATATCACGTACAGGATAAAACTGTATTTCCGACCCAGTAAGGTATCTGACATAAAAGAAGTGGAAGCAGAGATTGCTGCATAAACTTTATTGGCCTCAAAAATAAAAAGCCACCCTTACAGGGCGGCTTTTTGATTTTAAACCAATACTTCTTAATCGTTTTCTGAAAGAGGTACAGGCAATACACTAAAGATTTGATCTCCTGCACGGTCAATTGGCAGGGTATTGGATAAGTTATATCTTCTCAGATCAAACAATCTGTGGTTCTCACACCAAAGAGAATATCTGCGTTGGTTCAACATTTCTGTGGTTAAGGCATCTACTGTCTGTGCTCCGGCATAATTTGCCAAAGAAGCAGAGTTCCTGATCACATTGATGGCGCTTTCCGCCTCCGGAAGATCATTAGTCAAAATATTAGCTTCTGCATAGACCAATACAAGCTCTTCATTTCGCAACATATCAATAGAGGATATATTAGAAGCGTATAAAGCTGTCTGATATGCCCCGGACAGCCCGTCTTGGGTTGTTGGGTTTGCCCGTATGAGTGTCTTTGAAGAAACCCTAGTATCTCCCGCTTCTGCGTCTGCAATAAACGAATCGTGCACTATGATCTGGTCTCCGTTATTATCCGGGATCTTAAACAGATCATTGGTGAAATCGCCACTATCCAGACTATAAACGTGTTTAGGACCGGCCGTTAAATCGCCTGCAAGATCAAAATACGAAGCGTTCAACGCGCTTAAGGTTCCTGTACCATCGCCGGCATACAATGCCGCCACTGCAGCAGTAGCCCTGTTGAATTGAGCAAAGGTACTTGGCGTATCAAAGCCTGTAAACCCGGCCAGTGGGAAAGCAAATTCTGCTCCTGCACTGTTGAGATCTGATAAGGCCTCATCTAATAATGACCGTACAGCTGTTAAGGCTGCATTGAAATCTAAGATAGGTCCCAGATTGTCCGTATCTGACACATCTACTCTAGCTCTATTATATGATTTTAAAACTTCGATCAGTTCAAAAGCTATAACGGTCTTTGCAAATCCGCGATAACCTGCTTTCTGCGTATCAGTAACCGAAGTTGTATTGTCTAATGATTGTAAAAGAATATTAGCATTCTTTATAGACACATACCGCCCACCCCAGGGGGCTGTGGAATAAAAAGAGTTGTTGTCTAATGAACCACCATTGGCCCCCAGCAGGTCTCCCGTATTTCTGGGATCTGCATCAAATAGGTACAACTCTCTGGCCATTGTTCCAGAACCAGTTGTCTGGATTCCCAATGAATTTCTCATGGCAGATTCTACACCTACCACCAGGTTGTTTAACTGATTCTGAGATGCTTCTGTCAATACTCCTGCCAGACTGGGTCTGTTGGGATCTACCTGTTCATCGAAGGAACAGGAAGTAATAAAAGCACCGAAGAATACCATGAGTGCAATTACACCTAATGTTTTATATGTATGTATGATTTTCATTGCTATTTTTTTAGAAGTTAACATTTAAATGAAAATAAAACTGCTTGGTACTCGGGAAAGGAGTTACCTCAATCCCTGAAGATAAACCGGCTCCACCATTGGTTGAGGTTTCCGGATCATAACTACTATAATCTGTAATGGTAAAAATATTTCTACCAGAAAGTCCCAATTTCACTCCCGTAACAGCATCCCCAAAAAAGGCCAGGGCGCTGGAAGGTAATCTATAGTATACCGCCGCTTCTCTTAATCTTAAGTATCCTGCTGGCTCTATAAATCGCTCTGCTACAAACCCTAAACTGGTTCTTTCCTGGGCTGCAGGAGTATCTAAATCTGGAGTAGTTCCTCCTAAATCTGTAAGTAATTTAGACAAGTTTATATTTTCCCCACCTTTTTTCCATTGAAGTAAAAAGGAAACATCGAATTGTTTAGCAATGGTAAAGTTGTTATTGAAACCCATTTGGAAATCTGGTTCTACATTCCCTATCTGAGTTGGCACACCATTAACATTACCAGCTAATTGGGTAACGGGCTTTCCTTCTTCAATGTAGAAGGTTCCTAGCCCCAGGCCAAATCCTGCTCCTGGCTGTGGAAATGCAGGTACATCCAATCTGGTTATTTCTGATCTGTTGAACCAGAAATTAACATTAGACGTCCAGATAAAATTCTCATCTTGCACAGGGTTCACTGTAACCCCAACTTCCAGACCATAGTTCTTTAGATCTGCAAGGTTGGTGGTCTCTGATCCAAATCCCGAAGAGGCCGGTAAGGCTCTGCTTAGTAAAAGGTCGCTCACATTACGGTTGTAATAGGATACTTCCAAATTAACCTTGTTGAAAAGACCAGCATCAAATCCAACCTCAAATTCCGAAGATGTTTCGGGCTCTATATTTGGGTCTCCTTTAAGAGCACTAATTGAAGAACCCCCAATGCCTCCTATGGAGACCTGGTTTAAACCGGTAAAGGCAGATCCAAAGGCTCCTGAGGAACCAGTTTCCCCGTAGGCAGCTCTTAGCTTCAGTCTTTTTAGAAAGCCATCTCCATCACCCCAAAAATCGAAGTTATGCAAGTTTGCTGCTAAAGACGCTTTTGGAAAACCATAGTACTTATTTGGATCTCCGTTAAGGGTAGATTTATCAAAACGATACCCTACAGTACCAATAAGTCTATCCATATAGTTCCCCTCTACCTGTGCAAAATATCCAAATTCTTTTACCGTAGAGGTATTTTGGGTAATGGACTGGGCCGAACCCTGGCTAAGATTTGTCTGATCAGGGATCAACTGGGTTGCCTGATTAAAGATTAGATCTGTTTGTTGTTCCAGGTAAGAGATACCTGCCTGGGAGGTAAGATTAAGATCTCCACCCATCGCATTGCGATTCCATACGGCTATCCCCTGATAGTTGAAATTGGTAAAGTTATTCTTCCCAACACCAATAAAACCATTCTGGTTTCCTCTCTGTGCCTGATGTGTTTCAGGGACATATACAAAAGTTTCATTAGCCAGAAAATCTGCTCCTCCATTAAAAATTAGTTTTACGGCATCATCTCCTGTATTCAAAAGATTTGTAGTTAGTTTAATACCCTGAATAAAACGGTTGTTCTTATCCTCGTTCCTGGCAAGATCCCTTACAAAGATTGGATTACCAGAGTAGTTGGGGTTATCCGGATAGGAACCGGTATCGTCCGGGAATAAATTGATCCATGGTCTTGTAAAGGCCAGGGTATACCCATAACTTAAGCCACCTTCATTCTCATTCCCTGTAAAACTCCTGCTCGAACTACTGCGAACATAGTTAGAGGATGCTGAAAAACTAAAGGTGTTAGATATTGTATGATCTATATTGGCTCTGAGAGAAAATCGATCAAAACCGGTATTCTGAATGATCCCTTCCTCATCTCGGTAAGATGCTCCCACATAGAATTTGGTCTTCTCATCTCCTCCACTCGCACTGAGACGAGTATCAGTGATTAGTCCGGTTTCTCCGTAGATCTCATCCTCATAATTTATTAGCCCTCCATTGGCTATGGCCTGATTATATAGGGTTACTTCTGCGGCACCAAAGGTATCTTCAACACTTTGAGCCGTCCATGGCCGCAGTCCTAATTTTTTTATGATCGTATTAAAACCAGTATCCTGGCTGAACTTGATCTCAGTTTTCCCCTGATTTCCTCTTTTGGTAGTAATGATCACTACACCGGCGTTTGCCCGGGTACCATAAATGGCCGCTGCGGAGGCTCCTTTCAGCACCTCAATATTTTGAATGTCATTAGGGTCCAGATCAGCAATACGGTTAGATGAGTTTTCTTCATTCCCCCTATTGGCTCCGGATGCAAAACGCAATCCGGATGGTATCTCTGCGTTGTTCACATACACCCCATCTACTATATAAAGTGGCTGGTTATTCCCATTAATAGAGGAAATACCGCGTAGTCTTAGTGCAAATCCACCTCCGGGTGCTCCTGAAGATGACGTAATGTTCACCCCGGTTAATTTCCCATAGAGTGCACCATCCAAAGTTGTTTGTGCGGTGGTTCCCACCAGTTGGTCATTAGAGACGGTTGCTACCGCATTGGCAAGGTTACTCCTTTTAATGGATGTACCTAAACCGGTAACAATTACCTCATCTAAACCGGTAGCAGATTCTCCAATAGCTACGTTTAATGTGGTTGGTCCTTCTACCATGATCTCTTTAGTTTCATAACCAAGAGATGAAAATACAAGTGTGGCAGGAAAGCTGTCAACACTGATCGAATAGTTTCCGTCAAAGTCGGATATAGCCCCCACGGAGGTACCCTTAACTACGACGTTCACCCCGGCCAGGGGGCCTCCATAACTGGCGTCCGTAATAATCCCGCTGACTGTTCCTTGCGAAAAAGCCCATAAGGGCAACACTAAAAACAACCACAGGAATGATTTTCCAAGTAATTTTTGTTTCATGTTTGTAAGTTTTGAATTAGGAGTTAGTATTCCAAGGTAATGAAGAATTCCTAAAATCAAAGTGAATTTGAATATTTTCTTCGTGTTCTATGTTCAAAATAATCTTTAAAATAGCGATAGATATTATGGGTTCAACGCATTACTTCTTACATTTGCCCCAGTTAAAATGCAGAATATAAATGTATAGAAGTCATACTTGTGGAGAGTTGCGTGGAACGCATGTTGGGACCCTGGTAGTGCTTAGTGGATGGGTTCAAAAAGTGCGCGATAAAGGCTTTGTGGTCTGGGTAGATCTCAGAGACCGATATGGGATCACACAATTGGTATTTGATGAGAAGAGAACAGCGGCCACACTGCTTAAAGAGGGCAGAAAACTTGGTCGCGAATTCGTGATACAGATCCATGGGGAAGTTATTGAAAGAACCTCTAAAAATCCACAGCTGCCCACAGGTGATATTGAGATACTGGTCTCAGAATTAAAGATCCTAAACGAATCCTTACTTCCTCCATTTACCATTGAAGATGACACGGATGGCGGCACAGACCTTCGTATGAAGTACCGCTATTTGGATATCCGAAGAAATCCGGTAAAAAATAATCTTATTTTTCGAAGTAAGGTGGCCATGGAAGTCCGCAAATATCTTTCAGAACAAGGTTTTATTGAGGTAGAAACACCTTATTTGATCAAATCTACACCGGAAGGTGCCCGAGATTTTGTTGTCCCAAGCCGCATGAATCAAGGAGAATTCTATGCCCTCCCTCAATCCCCGCAAACCTTTAAACAATTATTAATGGTTGGCGGATTAGACAAATATTTCCAGATCGTAAAATGTTTCCGGGATGAGGATCTAAGGGCCGATAGACAACCCGAGTTTACCCAGATAGATTGTGAGATGGCTTTTGTAGAACAAGAAGACGTCCTCAATGCTTTTGAAGGTCTTACAAGGCACTTGTTAAAAGAGATTCGCGGAATTGAGATAGAAAAGTTTCCGCGCATGACCTATGATGAAGCCTTGAAGACCTATGGGAATGACAAGCCAGACATTCGCTTCGATATGCAGTTTGGAGAGTTGAATGTGGTGGCCCAACATAAGGATTTTCAGATTTTTAATTCGGCAGAACTGGTCGTTGGCATAGCTGTACCGGGCGGTGCCTCGTTTACAAGAAAAGAGATAGACGGACTTACAGACTGGTTAAGGAGACCTCAGATAGGTGCGAAAGGAATGGTGTATGTACGCTGCAATGAGGACGGAAGTTTTAAATCCTCTGTTGATAAGTTCTATGACCAGGATGATCTTAAAAAATGGGCCCAAGCTACACGGGCAAAAGCTGGCGATCTTATTTGTATTCTTTCTGGTGAGACCACAACTACCCGTGCTCAATTAAGTGCCTTGCGAATGGAATTGGCCGAACGACTTGGATTGCGAAACCCTTCGGAATTCGCTCCTCTTTGGGTGATAGACTTTCCTTTGTTAGAAAAGGATGAGGAGACCGGAGATTATCATGCTATGCACCACCCCTTCACATCTCCAAAACCGGGACAATTGGCCTTACTCGATACAGATCCGGATGCAGTGAGGGCCAATGCGTATGACCTGGTACTAAACGGGAATGAAATAGGTGGAGGTTCTATTCGGATACACGATAAGAAAGTACAAAGCAGCATGTTCCGTCATCTTGGTTTTACCGAAGAAGAGGCCCGAGCACAATTTGGATTTTTAATGGATGCCTTTCAATATGGAGCACCGCCTCATGGCGGCATCGCTTTTGGCCTGGACAGACTTGTGGCTATCCTGGGAGGCCAGGAAACTATACGAGACTTTATTGCCTTTCCAAAGAACAATAGTGGTAGGGACGTAATGATAGATGCGCCGGCACCCATAGATGAAGCACAATTAAATGAGCTGAACCTACGTCTGCAGGACAAGGAAGAATAGGCTTTTGGTTTGTTGATAGGCAATTACCAGGGAAGAACACTTTTGAAATAGCGTAGAATATGCAATCCCTTTATATTAAAACTCTGTAATGCTCAAAAAGGTCAAAATTCTGTTCGCACGTTTTTTTCGCTGGCGATATAAGCATATCTCTAACAAGACCTTTATCCATATTATGAGCGTGGCTGTTGGATTTTTGGCAGGATTGGCCGCTGTAACACTAAAGAATACAACTTATTTTATTGAATCGCTCGTAGACAAAGGCATTGTATTTTCCAGCACGCAGCTCTACTTCATTAGCCCCATTATTGGGTTAACATTGGTGTATCTCTACGTAAAATACGTACATAAAGAGAAGCTGGAACACGCTATCTCTTCTATTCTTCTCGCCATGTCTAAAAAGAAGGGTATCATACCTTTGAAGAAGATATATACCCCACTTATCACCGCTCCGTTAACTGTTGGATTTGGAGGGTCTGTAGGACTGTTAGGGCCTGCTGTAGCTTCGGGTTCTGCCATTAGTTCTAACCTGTCAAGATTCCTGCATATAAATGCCAAAACGAGGTCCTTACTCATTGCCTGTGCCTCAGCAGGTGCCATAGCCTCCATCTTTCAATCGCCCATTGCGGCCATCATCTTTGCGGTGGAGGTCTTTAGTTTGGATCTAACAATGCTTTCCCTGTTGCCTTTGCTATTTGCTTCTATTTCCGGGGTGTTAACATCCTATTTTTTCCTGGGAGATGAAACGCTTTTTAATTTCAATATAACCGAGAAGTTTGAGATTAGAGATACCCTCTTTTATATTGTTTTGGGAATAGGTACAGCCTTTGCTTCGATCTACTTTACCAAAATGTATTTTGGAATACTCCAGTTCTTTAAACGATTTAAGAGCCCTAAGTACAAGTTGCTCGTAGGTGGCCTGGCTATTGGTACAATGCTTTACTTTATTCCCCCATTATACGGTGAAGGTTTTGGCTTTATAAATGATCTATTGGATGGGAATTCACTAAAGGCACTGGGGAAAACGCCATTTGATGCCTATACCTCCAATATATGGGTTGTCATTGCCCTGCTATTTGGTATCACCATTTTTAAGGCCGTGGCCATGACCACAACTTTCGCAGCAGGTGGTGCAGGAGGTATTTTTATCCCTACAATGGTAATGGGAAGTACTCTTGGAAATGTAGTTGCCAAAGTGATCAACAACATTGGGATAGGATTTTCCGTAAGTGAGAGTAATTTCACCCTCATTGGTATGGCCGGACTCATAGCGGGCGTATTGCATGCCCCTTTAACGGCCATCTTTCTTATCGCTGAGATCACTGGTGGGTATGAGCTTTTTGTGCCTTTAATGATCACCTCCGCCATTTCC
The DNA here is from genome assembly GCA_024639765.1 of Eudoraea sp. GTDB lineage: Bacteria > Bacteroidota > Bacteroidia > Flavobacteriales > Flavobacteriaceae > Muriicola. Next base: position 9,229 of record JAHEHU010000036.1, on the reverse strand, counting down.
TTTCTAATAACTAAAAATACGTTAGATCATTCTATCTACACACGCGAATTGGCCAAAGAAGGCGCTCTGATCACGCACGATAAGGATAAGACCGTGCTAACTCTTATGCAACTAGATGATGTCATAGAAAAAGATTTCAAAACAGTATATCAGCAAATGACCCTTGGAGAAATGCTGCATGAATCGGTGGCTAAATCTGCCCGGAATATCTTTCCTGTGGTAAATACAGAAGGGCTGTTGGTTGGTATTGTTCTCCTGGATGATGTACGCGACTTTATGTTCGATACCAGCCTCTATGATAAGCTATCGGTTGAGACCATTATGCACAAAGCCCCGGAACACATTTTTTATGAAACAGATACCATGCAAGCGGTGATGCAGAAATTCCAGGATAGCAGTGCATGGAATTTACCCGTAATTAAGGAAGGTAAATATTACGGCTTTGTTTCAAAATCAAAATTACTTACCGCGTACAGGCGCAAATTGATCAACTTTACGAAATAATATGATCCTGAAAACGAAATATATCATTACACTCATTGTGCTGTCTTCTATCGCTGGCATTATCTATGGTTTCACTGTCATTGATGAAGACCCCTCCCTGGGCAATAAATGTATTGGTTTTGGAACAGTTGGCTTATTCCTGATTGCCATGCCCCTGTTCCTTTTCAAAGAAAGCAAAGGAAAGAAGGTAAAGGACTATATGCTGAGTGAGGAGAACATAAAAAAAATGCGTGAAGTGGAGGAAAAAAAGACAAAAAATAAGTAATCAGCTTCCAAAATAATGGTTCATCCTTTACGGCTTCTCCCTAAAAATCCATATTTTAGTAATAGACCTAATTTTTAATACTTTTATTTGCATGACTGGAACAGTAAAATTTTTTAATGAATCCAAGGGCTATGGGTTCATTACTAACGACGAAACCGGAAAAGACATCTTTGTTCACGCCACTGCCCTCAATGGGGTAGAATTGAACGAAGGAGACAAAGTAGAATACGAAGAAGAAGAGGGTAGAAAGGGAATGGTTGCCGCTAAAGTACAGGTGACCAGCTAATATATTTTATTTTGAATGAAAACAGAACACCTGTGGATCCACAGGTGTTTTTTTTGTGGGTATTCCATCCTAATTTAAATTTCTACGCTGGATAAAAAACCGTTTTAAAAGCGCGTTGGCTTCCTTTTCCAAAACCCCACCGGTTACCTTTGTTTTTGGGTGCAAATTTACACCCGTTGCTGAATATCCCCTTTGCGGGTCTGTTGCTCCGTAAACTATAGTTGGTATCTGGCTCCAGTATAGTGCCCCTGCACACATTTGGCAGGGCTCCAACGTTACATAGAGCGTACAATCATACAGGTATTTTCCTCCCAGAAAATTGGAAGCCGCTGTTATGGCTAACATTTCAGCATGGGCAGTTACATCATTCAATTTTTCAGTTTGGTTATGTGCCCTTGCTATGATCCTTCCCTGAACCACTACCACAGCGCCAATCGGCACCTCTCCATTCTCAAAAGCTACTTCTGCTTCCTGAAGGGCTTTTTTCATAAAATATGCATCATCTAAGATCAATTCCATAGTGCCAAAAATACAATTTTCACTGAAGTATCTTCGCTCATCAAAAATGAATTAATGTACCTTTGTTCCTTGCCATGAAGCTCTTGAATAACATTACAAACCCTGAGGAACTACGCGCACTTAAACGTGAAGAATTGCCGCTGTTGTCAAAGGAACTCAGGAAATTCATCATTGAAATAGTCTCGGCTAAAGAAGGCCACCTGGGTGCCAGTTTGGGCGTTGTAGAACTTACCATTGCCCTGCATTATGTTTTTAATACCCCCTATGACCGACTTATTTGGGACGTTGGTCATCAGGCCTACGGCCATAAAATTCTTACTGGAAGAAGGCAGCTGTTTGATACGAACAGGCAACTGGGGGGGTTAAGTGGTTTTCCGAAAAGAGAGGAAAGTGAATTCGATGCCTTTGGTACAGGGCACAGTTCAACCTCTATTTCAGCCATCATGGGGATGGCCATTGCCGCAAAACTAAAGGGAGATACAAAAAGAGAACATATTGCTGTCATCGGAGACGCCTCTATTGCCGGTGGTATGGCCTTTGAAGGGCTAAATCATGCCGGAGTAACAGATGCTAATGTACTGATCATACTAAATGATAATGCCATAGGAATAGATCCCAGTGTAGGGGCTTTAAAGAAGTACCTAACAAACGTAAAAAAAGGTACGGCAAAGGAGGAGAATATCTTTGAATGCCTGAATTTTGAATATGCAGGCCCTGTAGACGGTCATGATATAAACGCAGTTATAGATGCCCTTAGTAAAATAAAGGAAATGTCCGGACCCCGGTTACTTCACATCATTACAAAAAAGGGCAAAGGACTTAAAAAAGCAGAAGAAAATCAGATCATCTATCATGCCCCAGGGAAATTTGATAAAGTGACCGGAGAATTGGTCAGCTTAAAAACAGAGGGGCAGCCTCCAAAATATCAGGATGTTTTTGGTCATACGCTGGTAGAATTGGCGCAGGAGAACAAGCGCATCATAGGCATTACGCCAGCTATGCCTACCGGCAGTTCATTAAAGCTAATGATGGAGATCTTTCCCGAAAGAGCCTTTGATGTGGGTATTGCCGAACAACATGCTGTTACCATGGCTGCCGGTTTGGCTGCTGAGGGCATGATCCCTTTTTGTAATATCTATTCCACCTTCTTACAGCGCGCCTATGACCAGGTGATCCATGATGTGGCACTACAAAATTTACCGGTCATATTTTGCCTGGATCGCGCTGGACTGGTAGGAGAAGATGGGGCTACCCATCATGGGGTATATGATATTGCATTTTTACGATGTATCCCAAATATGGTCATTTTTGCACCTATGAATGAAAGTGAGTTACGAAACATCATGTATACCGCCCAACAAGGAATTGACCATCCCATTGCTATCAGATACCCCAGAGGCAGGGGGGTAATGACTTCCTGGCGCACTCCTTTTGAGAAGATCTCCATAGGCACTTCCAGATATCTCGTCAAAGGTTCTGAAATTGCCGTATTAACGCTTGGTCATATTGGGAATAAGGTCACAAAGATTCTGAACAAGCTTCAAAATCCTAAGGAAATTGGCCATTTCGATATGCGTTTTGTAAAGCCCTTGGATATAACCCAACTCCATCATATTTTCAAAACCTACCAGATTGTGGTTACCCTTGAAGATGGGTGTGAAACGGGTGGCTTTGGCAGTGCCGTTTTAGAGTTTGCCAATTCCAATGGTTATAAGAACATCATTAAATGCATGGGACTCCCCGATGTTTTTATTGAACATGGCACGGTGGAGGAACTTCAGGCTTTAGCGCACATAGACGAAACATCTATAACCAATTGTTTAACTCAATTGCTTCATGAGGTTTCTTAACAAATTATTACTCCTTCTGATATTCCTTGGGTTGAATTTCCACCTTTCTGCTCAGGATACCATTGTTCCCCCTCAGGAACCCGACACCACTATCATAGATACTGTTGTGATCCGGGCCGTTCAAGAAAAAATGAAATTTATTCCAAGAGGGGTGAACCTTACCAACCCCGTCATCTCATTCAAAAAAACAAAAGCACGTACCAAAAGGTTTAACCGTTTTAAGATCCCATCCTTTTGGGAAGTAAACAACACCCTGGGGTTGAACTTAAGCGAAGTTGCCTTTGTTAACTGGAATGCAGGTGGAGATAATGCCTTTTCTGCACTGGCAAATGCCAAATTTGTTCGCAACTACAAATTCAGGTATGTACAATGGAATAATGACCTGGTACTTCGGTATGGTGTGAATGTACAGGAAGGTCAAAAACTTCGTAAAACGGAAGATGCAATTCGTTTCTCATCTAGTTTTGGGTATCGAAAGGATACCTTAACAAGTTGGTACTATTCAGCCAAGGTAAAATTCAATACTCAGTTCTCCAATGGATACAAATATCCGGATCGCTCCATGCCAATTTCCAGGTTTATGGCACCGGGCTATCTGTTTGTGGGTGCTGGTATTTCGTACATCCCGGAAGGCAAGAATTTTAATTTATATATGTCCCCACTTACTCAAAAAGCCACCTTTGTTCTGGATCAGGATCTGGCCAATGACGGAGCTTTTGGGGTACAAAAAGCCGTACGAGATACCACTGGCACCATTATCAAAGAAGGTGAGAACAAGTTCATAGAACTAGGGATCTCCGTAACCAATGAATGGGAAACACCCATTTGGGAAAATGTAGGGCTCGATCATAGAATAAGTTTATACACAGACTATCTGCGTTCTTTCGGGAATGTTGATATAGACTGGGAACTCAATTTTACATTTACAGTGAATGAATTCATCAAAGCCAATTTTGGTACCCAGATCATTTATGATGATGACATTCGTTTTAACCAGATAATCGCTGATGATGGTTCCGTTGCAGACTCAGGAGTTCCTCGAATACAGTTTAGGCAATTGTTGGCTATTGGCCTCAACTATAGTTTCTAAAGTTGTTTCCCAGAGATCTTATTATGGATATGAACAGCCGCACTATCTGAAAGACTGGCCACATAACAGCAACAATTCAACAAAACGCTATAAAGCGATCCGGAAATATCCTGAAAACGGGCCGGCAAGGTGGTTAGTAGAAGTCGGTCATAATTTCGGGCAGATCCCTTTTTACTTCTGACCAATGCGTCTGAATACGCTTCCAGGATATCCGCAATTATTCTATATCCCGCAATTTCTTTTTCAATCACTTCCTGGGATCTGTAGACCTTTTCGGCACTTAAACTTAGAATGTCCTTTATCTGAGCCTTGTAGTTGCTTTTATCTAGCAGGGAGGTATTGAAACTTCCTTGAAGTATCGCTGGTTCATTCTGAAGAAACGTCTCTGTGGCATCACTGATCAATGTATTGATGGCAAGTGCTCGCAGATAACTTAATCTATCGTCCATATGTGCCAGGCGGTGATATTTTTTTGTGTCTATCCTATCTTTTACAAGCTTAATAAGATATTCCAGGGCATACTCCTCTGAGATCAATCCAAGATTTATACCGTCCTCAAAATCAATGATCGTATAGCAAATATCATCGGCTGCCTCTACTAGGAAGGTCAACGGATGCCTGGAATAACTGCCATCCTGTGTGCGTTGCTTTAGTCCCAGTTCTGTTGCTACTTCATTAAAGAATTGAACATTAGATTGAAAACAGGCGTATTTCTTATCTGCGATATGCTGGGTTGGTTTCTTTGGTAAGGATTCCTTTGGATATTTCAGAAAAGCCCCCAGGGTTGCATAGCTGAGTCTGAGTCCTCCCTCCACGCCTTCGCGAGACTCGGTTAAGATCCTGAAACCGTTGGCATTGCCTTCAAAATCTATGAGGTCCTGGTATTCTTTGGCTGTTAGTTCGCTTTGATACCCTACTCCGGCACCGCTTTTAAAGAACTCACCTATGGCCTTTTCTCCACTGTGTCCAAAGGGTGGATTTCCAATATCGTGAGCCAGGGATGCTGCGGCCACTATTGCTCCAAAATCGTTAAACTGGTATCCCAGGGTCTCTTGTAAATGTGGGTATTTGGCAAGTAACTGTTTTCCTGCAATACGGCCTAAACTTCTGCCAACCACAGACACTTCCAGACTATGGGTTAGTCTGGTATGAACAAAATCGGTTTTAGAAAGCGGAATTACCTGAGTTTTGTCTTGCAAGCTTCTAAAGGCAGCTGAAAATATTATTCGATCATAGTCTACTTCAAAACCCAGGCGGGTTTCATCCTGTTCTTTCCTCAGTCTTTTAGTAGTGTCCCCAAAACGCCGTAAAGACAGCAGTTCTTCCCAGTTCATAAAAGGTATTTG
>JAHEHU010000036.1:0-3269 GCA_024639765.1 Eudoraea sp. | reverse complement strand
TTCTCTTCCAGTATTATTGAAAATATTGCTGTAAGTAAGGCATATACACCTTTGTTTTATGGGGATTTTTCTGCAGGAAATGTAAATATCGACTCAAAAGAATATACCGGTGATGGTTACCTTGAAGTTTCATTGGGAAGTGGATTCAACACCAATGCGGCCGGGACCGATTTTGTAACTAGTGAAGGAACCAGTTTCTTTGGGTTCTATAACAGGTATGACAATGATCCGTTTGCTATCATCCTATCTCATGGGGTAGACCCGGAAGCGGCTTCGGACCCAACCAATATCTCAGGAACCATAGAAGGAGGGTATTCCTTGACCCTCAATGAAAATTCTCGTTTGAGCTTCTTTGGAATGGCCAGTTTTAGCAATGGCTATGAGTTTCTCGAGGGGCCTGCGCTAGATTTTACCAACGACATTAAGGTGCGTTTTCCATTAGTGAATGAATACTCCTATGGCACTACTACCACAGCCATGGGCAATGTTAGCTACAGGATCAATAAGGATCACAAGGTAAAATTTACATCCCTTTTTGTAAACAGTGCCCGGGACGCGGTGGGTTACTATGGTATTGGCGGAAATGGATTTAATAGGGATGGCTTTAGCAATAATGGGGACGGAGGCTATTTTCAGTTGAACGTTCAGTTCAATCAGGACATGATCTTTGTGAACCAGTTAAATGGAACACACTTATTTGAGGACGATTGGGGACTCGATTGGGGTATCGGCTTTAACAAGGTATTCTCTGATGAACCAGACAGAAAACGGATCTCCTTGGAAGATTATCAGTTTGCACTGGATAATGATCCAAATACAAACCCTATCTTCTATGATAATATTGCCTTTGATAATCAACGATTCTTTCAAAGTATAGAAGATGATGAACTAAGCAGTTTCATCAACCTGTCTAAAAAAGTATCAGAAAAGGTTGCCCTTAATTTTGGGTATAACGGGAGGCGCAAAGAACGTAGGTTTAATAACTGGAGATACGGTTACCAGATTGCAGATAAGAATGCCAATCCCATAACTGATGTCAATAACTTTGATGATTTCTTTGACGTATCCAATATCAATATCCCATCCGGAACCGGCCTGTGGGATTTATTTATTGTTCGGAATCCACAAGGTGTAAATATTGGTCTGCAAAACCGACCTCAGCTATATGAAAACACCTATAAAGGAAATCTGGACATTCATGCGGTGTATGCTACTGCAGAATTAAACCTGAGCGATAAATGGTTGTTGATCCCAGGCTTCCGCGTTGAATCTTACAAACAAGGTATTGTCTATGATGTTATTAACCCCGTCCCAACAGATCCAGGAGTTAGAAATGCCTATGAGAACATCTATCTGCCCAGTTTAAATGTCCGATACGCCCTTAATGAAGATTCCAATTTGCGTTTTTCTTTTAGTAAGACCGCCTCTTTTCCTGAATTTAAAGAATCTGCCAACTTTGTTTATGAAGGTGTTGTACAGCGAGTGGGTGGTAACCCGGACCTTCTTGGCAAACCGGATGGCACAGGCCCTATTTTCTCAGAAATATTTAATTATGATTTGAAGTATGAGTGGTTTCCAAACAGAGGGGAACTTATCTCTTTGGCGGCTTTTGCCAAGACCATCAATGACCCTGTGAACCGAGTGGTGGCAACAGATGCTACAGGGAACCAACGCTACTTCAGAACCGGGGAACAAGCTACCGTATATGGAGTTGAAGTTGAGCTTAGAAAGAATATCATCAATGATACTAATGATAATGCGGTATTGTCTTTTGGGGCAAATGCTGCGTATACCTATACAGAACAGGACCTGAAAACGGTTTCTACTTCAGACGGGTTTACTTTTGGTACTTCTTTTGCGGACAGGACCACCGAAGAACTGGAAGGAGCTTCCCCTTTTATTATAAATGCAGATATAAATTTTAGTCCAGAATTTGGTAACTACAAACCCTCTGCCTCGCTGGCATACTCATACTTTTCGGATCGAATATATGCCATTGGTAGCGGTAACCTTGGGAACATGGTAGAAAAAGGTGTCCCTACCCTGAACTTTGTTTGGACCAATACTTTTGGTGAGCATTTTGAAGCTAATCTGAGTGCACAAAATTTATTAGATCCGGATATCTCTCTTATTCGTGAGAATACCGGTGTAGAAGATAACAACCCTCTGGTTCAGGGCTTTGTAAAGGACGGGAACGTCACGTTACGGGAGTTCAAAAGAGGGATGAATATTGGCCTAACGCTTAAATATAAATTTTAATTCTTATTTAAACTTAAAACGATGAAAAACAGATTATTATTTTTGGGTATAGCCGCTTCCCTGCTTATTGCTTGTGAAAGTGACGATACCGCAGATATTATTATCACTGACAATAGTGTTACAAATAATACCACTAATAACACTGGTGGAAACGGAGAGCCCGGCACCACTACCGTAAACTTAAGTGGCGTGTATACCGAAGACCTAATCCTGGATACAGCAAATGAATATGTTATTACCGGACCGGTATTAATGGCTTCTGGCACCTCCATGAACATACCTGCAGGGATGACAATAAAAGCCCAGCCTGTTGGGGTAAATGCATATATCGCTATTCAACAAGGTGCACAGATCAATGCCGTTGGAACAGCCTCAAATCCTATTGTATTTACTTCCAACGCAAGCAGTCCTTCGTCGGGTGACTGGGGAGGACTGGTAATATGTGGTTTTGCACCGATCAATTCTACTGCAGACGGATCTACAGATACGTCTACCTCAGAAGTTGGCGGACTTTCCTACGGAGGAAACACGCCTGCAGATAATTCTGGATCGTTACAATATGTTAGGATAGAATATGCAGGTGGGGCTATTGATGGAAATGCGGAATTAAATGGCCTTTCCATGTATGCCGTTGGCAGTGGTACATTGGTAGATTACGTTGAGATCTTTGAGGGATCTGATGACGGAGTGGAATTCTTTGGAGGAACCGTAAATGCCAGTCATATAGCTATTGTAAATGCTGAAGACGATTCTATTGACTGGACAGAAGGTTTTACAGGAACCCTTACTGATATCTACGTACAACATGGTGCTTCTCATGACAAGGCCTTTGAATGTGATGGATACAACACTGATTTTAGCAACGAAGCAGGGTATTTCTCTGCCCCTGTCATTACCAATGTCACTATCATTGGAGCCAATGATGGCAGTGAAGCGGTGCGCTTGCGTGCGGGTACTCAGGGATTGTTCACTAACCTGGTGTTAACTGATTTTGATGAGGCCTTTGATCT
>JAHEHU010000221.1 GCA_024639765.1 Eudoraea sp. | reverse complement strand
GTGTAACCTCTGCAGGTGTTTTAATGGCCATCTTCCAATCTAATGCCGGAGGTGCCTGGGATAACGCCAAGAAAATGATCGAGGCGGATGGAAGAAAAGGTACAGATGCCCATAAAGCGGCCGTCGTTGGAGATACTGTTGGAGATCCGTTTAAAGATACATCAGGGCCTTCCCTGAACATTTTACTAAAACTGATGTCTGTTGTTGCCCTGGTTATTGCACCAAGTATTGCACTTTCCTCAGATGCAATGTCTGCTTACAATACGGAGAAAGCAGAAAGTGCCGCTGTAGAACAAACAATGCAGAAAGAGGTAAAGGTAGAGATGGTAAAGAATGAAGACGGAACCGTTACAGCCACTGTTACCACCACCTCTACAGAGGACGGTGAAGAGATGGTAGACGAGCAGGTATTTTCAGGTTCCATGGAGGAGGTGGAAGCTAAGATCGATGCTATGAACCAAATGGCCGATGGAGCCAAGATCAAGATCAAAAAGGTCATTGAAAAAGAAGTGGAAGAGAATTAACACCCTCAGTTTACAGCATAAAAAAGACCCGTGAAATTTCACGGGTCTTTTTTTATAAACGTTTTCTTGATCTTCTAAAACAGCCCGTGGATCTCACCGTCTATTTTAGTAATGACCTCCCCCAGGTGTTCAGGGTTATCAACAAAATCGAGATTATCCACATCTATGACCAGTAAATTCCCTTTTTCGTATCCGTGAACCCAGGCTTCATAGCGCTCGTTCAAGCGGCTCAAATAGTCTATGGAGATAGAATTCTCATAGTCCCTGCCACGCTTGTGGATCTGGTTCACCAAATTGGGAATAGAGCTTCTTAGATAGATCAACAGGTCCGGGGGTTGCACCAGGCTTTCCATCAGATCGAAAAGGCTGGAGTAATTCGTAAAATCGCGGTTGGTCATAAGTCCCATAGCATGCAAATTAGGGGCAAAAATATGGGCGTCTTCATAGATGGTCCTGTCCTGAATTACATTCTTGCCACTTTCTCGGATCTTTAGGATCTGCCGATACCGGCTATTTAGAAAATAGATCTGCAGGTTAAAGCTCCAGCGTTCCATCTGGGTGTAGAAATCATCCAGATATGGATTATCTACCACATCTTCATAATGGGCTTCCCACTTATAGTGTTTAGAGAGTAATTGTGTGAGAGTGGTCTTCCCCGCTCCAATGTTTCCGGCAACTGCGATGTGCATAGGATGGTTGTGTTTGGCTTGAGTATTTCAATTTTGAAAGGATAGCAATATACAAAGTATATGGTGTACCGAAAAAAATAGTTGATGAAATACTTGAAAGAATTAAGTACACGTATAATTTTTATTTAGAACCCAAATATGTACTTTTGGTCTCATAAATCGAGAGGACGGATTTGACTGATTGCAACCTCTGTAAAAATGCTAAAGCAGTTTCTGCCGGGAACACCCTTTGCAAACTCCTTACAGCCTTGTTCAAATCCTTTCACCTCATAATTAAAGAAAGGTATGCCCTATTTATTTACCTCAGAGTCCGTAAGTGAAGGACACCCGGATAAGATCGCAGATCAGATCAGCGATGCCTTATTAGACAATTTTCTGGCCTTTGATCCTGAAAGCAAAGTAGCCTGTGAAACCCTGGTTACCACAGGGCAGGTGGTCCTTGCCGGTGAAGTGAAGAGTCATACCTATGTAGATCTTCAGCAGATTACCAGGGAAGTGATCAACCAAATTGGGTATACCAAAGGTGCCTATCAATTCAGTGGTGATTCTTGCGGTATCATCTCGCTTATCCACGAACAATCCAAAGATATCAATCAGGGAGTGGACCGGGGAAGTAAGGAAGAGCAAGGTGCCGGGGACCAGGGAATGATGTTTGGATATGCCACCAAGGAAACGGAAAATTATATGCCGTTGGCCCTTGACATTTCTCATAAGATCCTGGAAGAGTTGGCGGCTCTGCGAAAGGAGCATGATGATATCACTTACCTGCGGCCGGATGCAAAAGCACAGGTGACCATTGAATATTCGGATGAAAATGTGCCCCAGCGGATTGATACCATTGTGATCTCCACACAACACGACCCCTTTGATGAGGACGATGAGAAGATGTTGAATACCATAAAAAAACATTTGCTGGCACTTCTAATCCCCAGGGTGAAAGCCAGGTTACCCGAAACAACACAGCTCCTTTTTAACAAGGACATTACCTACCACATAAACCCAACAGGGAAATTTGTTATTGGTGGGCCCCATGGGGATACAGGTTTAACAGGCCGAAAGATCATCGTGGATACCTATGGGGGTAAAGGCGCACATGGCGGAGGGGCATTTAGCGGAAAGGATCCCAGCAAGGTAGATCGTAGTGCAGCCTACGCAGCCCGTCATGCGGCCAAGAATTTGATCGCCGCAGGAGTGGCGGATGAGATTCTGGTGCAGATAAGCTATGCCATTGGGGTGGTACAGCCCACCTCAGTTTACGTAGATACATACGGTACCTCAAAAGTGAAAATGA
>JAHEHU010000035.1 GCA_024639765.1 Eudoraea sp. | reverse complement strand
CAATTATTACCTGTTCTGGGTGAAAACCTTTTTAAAGTACACCCTTACAAGGATCCAAATATTGGGTACATGGAAGATCTGGATGCTGCTACCTTAGAAGATGTAATTGCATATAACAAGAAATACTACGTACCTAACAATGCCGTACTTGTGGTTGCGGGAGATATAGATGTTCCTGCTGCCAAAAAAATGATTACAGATTATTTTGGCCCTATTCCAAGAGGAGCAGAGATCACTCGCAGTTACCCAAAAGAAGAGCCAATTAAGCAAGAGATAAAAGCCACAGCCTACGATCCAAACATACAGATTCCGGCAATTATGGTGGCCTACAGAACTCCCGGTTTTGCAGAGAGAGATGCCTACGTTTTGGATATGATCTCTTCCTATTTAAGTGATGGAAAAAGCTCCAAGTTGTATAAAAAGATGGTGGATGACCAAAAACAAGCGCTTCAGGTAGGTGCCTTTAATATTGGTCAGGAGGATTATGGAATGTATCTCGTTTTTGCACTTCCTGTTGGTGAAACGGCTCTTGAAGTATTGGCAAATGAAATGGAAGAGGAAGTAGCCAAAGTAAGGGCCGAACTTATCTCAGAAAAGGATTATCAAAAATTACAGAATAAATTTGAGAATCGCTATGTGAATTCCAATTCGAGTATACAAGGAATTGCCGGTTCGCTGGCTACTTCCTACATGTTGTATGGAGATACAGACCTTATCAACAAGGAAATAGACATTTTCAGGTCTATTACAAGAGAGGAGATTAAAGACGTTGCAGCTAAATATTTACAGCCCAACCAGCGTGTAGTGATCGATTATTTACCTAAAGACAAAACAGATAACTAAGAAAATGAAAAAAATATATATTACCTTATTAGTGGCCCTTATGGCCTTAGGAGTTCAGGCCCAGATAGACAGGTCTAAAATGCCAGAACCCGGACCAGCGCCTGAAATCAATTTGAAAGATCCTCAGCGTTTTGAACTAAATAACGGTTTAAAGGTCTTAGTGGTCGAAAATCATAAATTACCACGTGTTTCCGTTCAACTTACCTTAGATAATCCCCCTATTTTAGAAGGAGACAAAGCAGGCGTTTCTAGTCTTACAGGGAGTTTATTAGGGAATGGTTCCAAGTCGATCCCAAAAGATGAATTTAATGAAGAGGTAGACTTCCTGGGTGCCAACATTAGTTTTGGTTCTCAAAGTGCCTTTGCAAGTTCGCTTTCCAAATATTTCCCACGTATCCTTGAAATGATGGCAGATGCCGCTATTAATCCAAATTTCACGCAAGAGGAATTTGATAAGGAAAAGGATAAACTGATCACAGGACTTAAAACTCAGGAAAAAGATGTTTCGGCGATCGCAGGAAGGGTTCAAAGGGCACTGGCCTATGGAACTGGCCATCCTTATGGAGAATTTACGACTGAAGAAACCGTGAATAATGTTAGTTTGATAGATGTTCAACAATTCTACAGTAATTACTTTGTACCGGCTAATGCCTATTTGGTGATTATTGGGGATGTTAATTTTGATGAAGTGAAAGAACTGGTCACCAAGGATTTTACCCCATGGACCAAAGCGTCTCCACCTTCATTTTCATTCTCCAAACCAACGGACGCACAGTATACACAGATCAATTTTGTAGATGTCCCAAATGCGGTTCAGTCTGAGATAACTGTACAAAATCTCGTAAACCTTCAAATGAAGGATGAAGATTACTTGCCTGCCCTGGTAGCCAATCAGATCCTTGGCGGTGGCGGGGAAGCAAGGCTATTTCTTAATCTTAGAGAAGATAAGGGATATACATATGGCTCTTATTCTCGAATTGGAAATGACAAATATGCCCCTTCCAGATTTAGCGCTTCAGCAAGTGTACGGAATGTGGTTACGGATAGCTCAATTGTTGAACTATTAACAGAAATAGACAGGATCGCTAAAGAGCCCGTTTCTGAAAAGGAATTAAAAAATACAAAGGCTAAATATGTAGGGAACTTTGTTTTAGCGCTGGAAAGACCTTCCACAATTGCTCGCTATGCCTTGAATATTGAAACAGAAGGGTTGCCTAAAGACTTTTACAAAACGTATCTGGAGAGGATCAATGCCATCACCATTGAAGATGTTCAGGCAGCATCACAGAAATATTTTTCTGTGAATAATGCCCGAGTCGTAGTGGCCGGTAAAGGCAGTGAAGTCCTTGAAAATCTTGAAAAGGTTAGCTTCAATAGCAAAAACATCCCTCTTAAATATTATGACAAATACGCCAATGATGCTGAAAAGCCCAATTACGAGGCTGCAGTTCCGGAAGGTGTAACCGTTCAGTCAGTAGTAGATAAATATTTTGAAGCTATTGGTGGTAAGGAAAAGGTAGATCAGATTACATCGCTAAAATTGGTTTATGAAGGCAATGCGATGGGAGCTACTATTAAAATAGAAGAGAAGAGAACGGCCAACAGGTTTGCGCAAATCAGTTATATGAATAATGCCCCAATGGGCGGCGTCATAGCAAAGGGAGATGAATTGTTTATGAAACAAGGGCCAAATAAGGTTCCACTTCCTCCGGACATGCAAAAAGACCTGATCAACAGCCTAGGTATTTTTGCGGAACAACGCATTGCGACTAATCCTGAAGCGAAGATAGCTGGTACAGAAATGATCGATGGAAAAGAAGCCATTAAAATTGAAGTCCCCGGAAAGGTCGTTCAGGCTACTTATTTTTATGACCTGGAAACGGGCCTAAAAGTGAAGGAAGCTTCAGTGACATCTATGAACGGGCAAACTCAAAGTCAGGAATCTTTCTTAAAGGATTACCAGGAAGTTGATGGGGTTAAATTTCCGTCAGTAAAGGTAAGCAGTTTAGGGCCTCAGATGATTGAAACCAAATTACTGGAAGCAGTTATCAATGTAGAGGTTACGGATGCCGATTTTGACTAAATTATAATTCTATTACACCACCATAAAAGCGTATCTCAAGTTTGAGATACGCTTTTTCTTTTATTAACCAAATATACTCCAAGTAAAATGATCCCTGCGGCACCTACCTGCCCGAGGTTAAAACGTTCTCCATCTAACAGTCCCCAAAAAATCCCAACAATAGGAATTAAATAGGTAACCGATACTGAAAAAACAGGAGAGGAAATCTGAATCAACTTATTGAACATCACTTTGGCCACACAGGTGCCAAGAATACTCAGAATTAGCACATAGCCAAGGGAACTCATAAAGTAGGACCCTTCCCGAACAGGTGCGCTTAAGGCTCCCGAATAAAAAAGTAGGATCAATGCCGGGAATAGCATAAAGGCAAAATTCCCAACTGCAATACCCATGGGAGATACCTCTTGCAGTTTACTTTTAATGATATTGGCGTTAAAGGCATAGAGGACAGTCGCAAGAATAACCAAGCCTGCGTACCAGTAGTTTTGATCCGGATTAATATCTGAGCCTACGTAGATAAGAAGGATGGCACCAAGCAAGCCCACTAACACGCCTAGGAGCTGATTTCTGGAAAATGTGATCTTAAAGGCCAGGAATCCAATGACAATTGTAAACAGAGGAACCAGGGAGTTCAATATTGAGGCAATGCTACTGTCTATCTCAGTTTCTGCATATGAAAATAGAAATACTGGGATAAAACTCCCTAACAATCCCGAAAGTGCCACCCAAACCCATTCTTTTTTTGAAATGTTTCTTATGGATCTGTAGCCAACCAAAAAAAGAAAAAAGGAAGTAATGACAATTCGAACTGAGCCTAACTGAATAGGCGTAAAGCCTTCCAGACCTTTTTTAATCAAGATATAAGATGTTCCCCAAATAATTGAAAGCAATATCAGGTACAACCATTTACGGTTTACATCACCCATGTTAGATTAATTTTCGCAAAAATCATACTTTTTACCGAATTACCTACCGCTCACTTTTGTAATTTTGTCTTAATTAAAACGCTTAAAATGAACTTCAAAACTGCCCCAATATTCTTCTCACTACTTATAATTCTTGTTTCCTGTAAAGCCGAACCTAAAAAAGAGGAAGGTCTTTCAAAAATGCAAGAGGTAATGGTTATACATGATGAGGTAATGCCAAAAATGGGTACTATCAGCAGACTCATTGCTGATCTGAAACCAAAAGCAGATTCCACAGAGGTTGGCAAAGAATATCTAAGTGCTATGCGCGATCTTCAGGCTGCCCATACATCTATGATGGATTGGATGAAGGGATTTGGAGAACGATTCGAGTATGAGGAGATTATGAATGGAAAGGAACTGAATGCAGAGAAACAGGAATGGTTAAAGGAAGAAGAAGTAAAAGTAAAAGCGCTGCGTGAAGAGATCAATTCTAGTATAGCTAATGCAGAAAAGGTATTAGCAGAGCATTAAAAAGGTAGGTTGCCAAGATCTACATTGCCCCCTGAGATGATAATGCCAATTTTTTGACCTTTAAACCTATCCCGTTCTCTGTAAAGGCCGGCCAGGGCCACAGCACTGGAGGGTTCCACAATGATCTTCATTCTCTCCCAAATTAGCCGCATGGCAGCTATTATCTCTTTCTCTTCAACACGAATTATTGTCCTGACATGTTCTAAGATCACGGGAAGGGTATTACTCCCCAATTGAGTTTTTAAACCATCTGCGATGGTATTTGTAGTGGGGTTCGATTCTATTTTACCACTTTTTAAAGATCTATAGGCATCGTCAACCTCAAATGGTTCTGTCCCTATAACCTCGCAATTTTTTCCTTTAACAGCCGCCGCTATGGCCGTGCCGGCAATGAGTCCACCTCCGCCCACGGGAACCAATATGGTATTTAAGGTAGGGTGGTCTTCCAGTAGTTCCAGAGCAGCAGTACCCTGTCCCAGTATTACATCAATATCATTGGATGGATGCAAAAAAGTGGCACCTGTCTTTTCCTGTATTTCCCTTGCCATGGCATTTCGTGCTTCAAGAGTAGGTTCGCATTCATAGATGATACCACCATACTCTATTACCCCTTTCTTTTTTACATCAGGAGCAGTTGTTGGCATCACTATATGAGCTTTAACCCCCAAGATCTGCGCCGCAAGGGAAAGTGCCTGAGCGAAATTTCCTGAAGAATGGGTAACTACACCCAACGATCTTTTTTCTGGTGTAAGTTTCAAAATGGCATGGGTGGCGCCACGCATTTTATAGGCGCCCATACGCTGGAAATTTTCACATTTAAAGAAGATCTCCGCACCTACCTGGGCATTAATAAGTCTTGATGTTAGAACAGGGGTCCTGTGTATATAGGGCATGATCTTATCATGACAAGATAAAAGTTCTGTCCCGTTCATTACTGATGTCTTGTTTTCTTTTCCTGTTACTGCCATTTAAGTGTCTCTAGGATCTTTCGAACATCATTTTGAATATATGCCGCCGCGGGGTAAATAGAATCATAATTTGGCTTTGCATAGAAATACAGTGAACCGGTTAGGAAATGTTCTGTGCTGTCAGTAGCGTAGAATTGTGCCTGAGAAGCTGCATTCCCTTTTACTTCATAGAACATACCAAATACACGAGCATCTTCATTTATAAATTTCTGCTCCAGTATATTATCCGCTTTTACGACGTGTTCATAAGACAACTTTTGGGCATCAGATAATAGGTCGTTCAAATTATTCTGAACTGGTTTATAGGTCAGATAGATAGCGCCTTTAATAGAAGGGTAGTCTAAGGTAAAAGATGAACGGTTAAGGTCCGTTACATTGGCAAGACTATTATATTGAAAACTATAGTTCTCAGTTTGCACCACTTTTGTTTTTCCCCTGGGATATTCCAATCGCAATTGTGCCTTGGGTTTTGGCAATACCTCTTCTTTGCACCCCACCAGGAACAATAGGAAAAATATTCCAGCAACTGTGAAATTACACCTCATGTGGCAAGGTAATTTTAATTTGTTTTAATCGTTTCCTGTCTAGACTCTCAACAACGAACTGGTAATTCTGAAAAATAATCTTTTCACCTCTTTTGGGAAAATTCCCGGCTATTTCCAGCACAAATCCCGCTATGGTCTCGGACTCACCTTTTTGCGCCTCAAAATCGGCTTCATTCTCAATTTTAGCCACTTTGTAAAAGTCCTTTAAGGTGGTTTTTCCATCAAATACGTAGTTGTGGTCATCTAATTTGGAATAGATCAGGTCTTCATCGTCGAACTCATCACTAATATCCCCTACTATTTCTTCTATGATGTCTTCCAGGGTTACTATTCCGGAAGTGCCTCCATATTCATCAACCACAACAGCAAGGTGGATCTTTTTCTCCTGAAACTCCAGCAGTAAATCGTCTAATTTTTTGTTTTCCGGCACAAAGTAAGGCTCACGAATAAGGGAGAACCAATTAAAATTCTTTCTGTCGATATAGGGAAGCAGGTCCTTTACATATAGTACCCCAACCACTTTATCTATATGGTCCGAAAAGACAGGAATTCGAGAATATCCATGTTTTTTGATCTCTTCGAGCACTTCAGGAAACTTCATATCTTCTTGCAATGCAAAAATGTCGATACGTGGTCGCATTACTTGTTTCGTGTCTGTATTACCAAAAGAAACGATCCCTTCCAGGATTTTCTGCTCTTCCTTGGTGGTATCACCATCTGAAGTAAGTTCGAGTGCCTGAGATAGATGATCTACACTGAGATTTGTCTTTTGTTTTCCAAACTTTTCATAGATATAAATCGTAGTAGATCGCATAGGAGCACTAAGGGGTGTAAACAATACATCCAAAACTTTCAGCGGATATGCCATAAAATGGGAAAATACCAGTTTGTTTCTATTTGCATAGATCTTGGGTAGTATTTCACCGAACATTAGAATAAGGAAGGTGGCAACCACCACCTCTAACAAAAAGCGAATAGAAAGCACACCCATGATCTGGTATGTTATGGAGGCAAAAAGGGTATCTCCAATATCACTGAAAAGAAGAACGATCCCAATATTAATAGCATTATTGGCAATAAGGATGGTGGCCAGCAATTTCTTGGGCCGTTCCAACAATCTTACTACAATGCTACCTTTGGAGGTATTTCGAACCTGAACCTCTTTGAGTTCCGTAATGGAAAGGCTGAAAAATGCGATCTCTGCCCCGGAGACAAGCGCCGAGCAAGCCAATAGAGCAATAAGAATAATGATCTTTATTACTATTAGGCCCTCAAAACCTGCAAAACCTATTAGTAATTGAATGGGATCTGGATCCACGTGCAATTCAGTTTATTAATAAGATCAAAAAGGCAAATCGTCATCCTGATCGGAAGTTGCCATAGAATTTTGTGGTTCTGCTCTTTCAGAGCTTGGGCCTTTTGGTGCTACTTGTGTCTTCTTGGTTGATGATTGTGATTCATTTGCCATACTTTCCTGTTTTGTGCTGAGGAAAGTAAAGTCTTGCACATGTATTTCAGTGGTATATTTTGTGACGCCGTCATCTCCCTGCCATTGTCTTGTCTTTAAACGACCTTCTACATAGATCTTATCTCCTTTATGAAGGTATTTTTCACAGATCTCAGCTGCCTTGTTTCGGACCACAATATTGTGCCACTCAGTGGAAGTCACCTTTTCACCGGTTTGCTTATTTGTATAGCTCTCATTGGTCGCTATTGGGAATCTTCCAATACAATTTCCTCCTTCAAAATAATGTAGTTTAACCTCATCCCCAAGATGCCCTATTAGCATCACTTTATTCAATGTTCCACTCATGATATATATTTAGGCCAAAAGTACGAATTTTTAAATGTTTCTAGGAATTCTGCCAGCAATACTGGCACAGGATATTGAGGAAGACTATTAAGTGTAACACCTCCTTTAATTTCCTCCTCTAATTCCACTATCCAAAACCTTGTAATTAGGTGTTGGTGCGACAATTTATGGACAACAGGATCTTCTTTCCATAAAATGATATCCTTAATTTTCTCTTCTTCAGATGATACTCTGCCATACATTTCGGTTTCCTCCAGTAAGGTATTGGATTCTATCAGAGGAAATTCATACAAATGTTGCCAGATTCCCTTCCCAATGCGTTTCTGAAGTTTCGTATTCCCAAGGCGGTCAATGAATACTACATAATTAAAATGCCTGATCTTAACTTTACTCTTTTTGAGTTTTATGGGTAAGGTTGCTACACTGGCTTGTTGCATGGCAATACATCCCGAACTGAGTGGGCAATGGTCACAATCCGGATTTTTAGGGGTACACTGCAAGGCACCAAATTCCATGATCGCCTGGTTGTATTCGCCTATAGATGATGCATCCATTACTTGCAGTGCTAAATCTTTAAAATACCTCATTCCCTTAGGACTGTTTACAGGTAATTCCACACCAAAATATCTTGCTAATACTCTATAAACGTTGCCATCTACCACAGGCCTTGCTTCATTAAAGCAGATTGACGAAATAGCGCTGGCCGTATAATCACCAATACCCTTTAATTGTATCAGCCCTTCATATGTATCGGGAAACTTACCATTATACTCTGTTGTGATTGCCTTGGCGGTATAATGTAGGTTTCTTGCACGAGAGTAATATCCCAACCCTTGCCATAGTTTTAACACCTCCCGCTCTTCAGCGTTCGCCAATTGGTTCACTTTTGGGTAGTGTTCAATAAATTTTTGGTAGTATGGCAGACCCTGTGCTACCCTGGTTTGTTGAAGGATGATCTCGGACAACCATACCTTGTATGGGTCCCTTGTATTTCGCCAGGGAAGTGGTCTTTTATGCGTGGAATACCAGTGGAGAATTGTTTTGGAAAAAGTACTCATACCAAGAATGTGAGTAAAAGTAAGGTTTTAAAGACTTAAAATTAGTTCTTTAGGATAAAAGAATGAATAATATTTATATATTTGCAAGCCTGAAAAAATAACAGATTAAGTAATTACAAGCATGACGAAAGCAGATATTGTATCTAAGATCTCAGAAAAATTGGGAATAGAAAAAGGTGATGTTCAAGCCACCGTAGAAACATTTATGGAAGAGGTTAAAACATCGCTCGAAAATGGTGATAATGTATACCTAAGAGGTTTTGGTAGCTTCATTATTAAAACAAGAGCAGAAAAAACAGGCAGGAATATTTCAAAAAACACAACTATCAAAATACCTGCTCACAACATTCCGGCATTTAAACCAGCAAAGGTTTTTGTTGAAGGAGTAAAAAGCAATGTAGAAGTAAAATAATAACCGAAATAAAAGTAGAGTTTTATGCCGAGTGGTAAAAAAAGAAAGAGACATAAGGTGGCTACACACAAGCGAAAAAAACGCAGAAGAGCCAACCGCCACAAGAAGAAGTAGTTTCAGTAACTACTTTTTCATTTTAATACGTTCATTGACATAGAAATTCTCAAAAGGATTTCGACGGGTTAATACAACCTGTAACAACTAATGTTTAATCCATTCCGCTATGTGCGGAATATAAATTGATTCAGGTGAATAGAGAATTAATCGTAAGATCCAATTCCGTTGCCGTCGATTTTGCCTTATTAAAAGATGGAAAACTCATTGAACTTCACAAAGATGAAAACGACCACAATTTCAATGTTGGCGATATTCTTATCGCCAAGATCCGAAAACCGGTCACAGGGCTAAATGCAGCCTTTGTCAATGTGGGCTACGAGAAAGATGCCTTTTTGCATTATCATGATCTCGGACCACAATTATCGTCCTTATTGAAGTTTGTTAAGAGAGTAAGTACAGGGAAACTTAGAGATTATTCCCTCAAAAATTTTCCATTAGAAAAAGATATTGATAAGCATGGTACCATTAATAATGTGGTAAAGGCTAATCAATCACTCCTGGTTCAAATAGTAAAAGAACCCATTTCTACCAAAGGTCCCCGAATAAGTTCAGAACTTTCAATAGCGGGAAGATATTTGGTAATGGTTCCTTTCTCCGAACGTGTTTCTGTTTCCCAAAAAATAGAAAGCAACGAAGAAAAGGATCGGCTGAAAAGACTTGTAAAAAGCATTAAGCCAAAAGGATTTGGAGTTATTATAAGAACCGTTGCAGAAGGCAAAAAAGTAGCAGAACTGGATAAGGATCTTCAAAACTTGCTGAACAAATGGACAGCAATGTGTAAGAAATTGTATAAAGCACGCACTCCATCCAAAGTATTGGTAGAGGTCAACAGAGCCTCATCGATCTTAAGAGATGTTTTCAATGACACCTTTACCGGTATTCATGTGGATGATGAAACGCTTTATACCCAACTGAAGGATTATGTGCATGAGATTGCACCTGATAAAGAATCCATAGTAAAGTTGTACAACTCTACCGTTCCTATTTTTGAAAAATTTGGGATCGATAGACAGATCAAAACCTCCTTTGGACGCACGGCGTCCATGAGTAAAGGTGCTTATTTGGTTATTGAACACACAGAAGCGTTGCACGTTATTGATGTTAATAGCGGCAACCGATCTAATAAAGCCAATAACCAGGAAGATACGGCCCTTGAGGTAAACATGCTGGCAGCAGCCGAAATCGCAAGGCAATTACGCCTGCGGGATATGGGCGGAATTATCGTGATCGACTTTATCGATATGGTAAAATCTGATCATAGGAAGAAGTTGTTCGATCATCTTAGAAATGAGATGAAAGACGATAGAGCCAAGCATAAGATATTACCCCCCAGCAAGTTTGGCTTGGTGCAAATTACCAGGCAACGTGTGCGGCCGGAAGTTAATATCAAAACCACGGAAGAAAACCCCAGTGGTAGCAATCAGGAGGTAGAAGCTCCCATAGTGCTAATTGAAAAGATCAATGATGATCTTGAACATATTTTGAAGAGTACGGGCAAGGATAAAGGGATATTTTTAAATACACATCCGTTTATCGCGGCTTACTTAACAAAAGGATTTCCATCGATACGATCCAAATGGTTTTTGGATCATAAGAAATGGATAAAGATCCAGCCAAGAGATGCTTTCACTTACCTTGAATACCGTTTTAAAGACAAGGACGGAAAGGACATTATCTAAAAAAAGCGGCTTCGAAAGAAGTCGCTTTTTTTGTTTTAGTACCTTTGATCAATGCTGAAAAACCCTACATATACCCTTGCTGAGGCTACCCAAAAACTAGAATATTACTGTGCCTATCAAGATAGGTGCCACCAGGAAGTGTTGCTGAAATTGCGGCAAATGAATATGATCCCTGAAGCCATAGACCATATCATGGGCCATCTTATTCAGCAAGATTACCTAAACGAAGAACGCTTTGCACGGAATTATGCACGTGGAAAATTTAATCAGAAGCATTGGGGGCGAATCCGAATCAAAAAAGAGCTAAAAAGACGGGGCATTTCTTCCTTCAATATCAAAATTGCACTTAAAGAATTAGATGAGTCTACCTATCTTACCTCTCTTGAAACACTGGCAAAAAAGAAACTGGTGCAATTAAAAGGAAGAGAAAAGGAAGTACAAAAAAGAAAACTGGCAGACTATCTTTTGTATCGAGGGTGGGAAAGTTCTCTGGTGTATGAACAAGTTTTCACGCTTATCCCTAACTGAAGGTATCTTGTATTAAGCCATGGACCTGATAGCCTTCTTTGTGCGCTCTATTGCTTGTTGATTTTTCCATTCTATCCATTGCTGTCCACGTAAGCGTCTCATGCCATTATCAAGGTGTCGCATAATGAGCACATTATAGATGGCCTTACTCAAGTGAAGGGGGTTTCTGGCTACTGATCTAAGACTCATTGAAAAGCCCGGCGTAATGTATTTCATATAGTGCCAATACCCCTCGGGCATATATAATACTTCCCCGTGATTTAGCTTAGTTTTATATCCTGCAGCAAACTTTAGAGCGGGCCATTCCTTATAATCTGGTTTGGAAAAGTTGATCGACTCATGAGTAATTAGTGAATGCGGAATCTTGTAAAGGTATTTATTTTCAGTTTGAGGGAATAGAATGCATTCCTTAGTGCCTGCGAAATGGAAATGGAAAATATTCGCAAGGTCAATATCATAATGCATAAAGGTATGTGAGTCCGTTCCTCCAAAGAATAGCATGGGAAGCCCCTTCATTATTGGTATTCCAACTTCCGGAAAGCAAAAGTCTTTTTGAAGCTCCGGTACTTCCTTCATCACATTCCAAAGAAAGATCCGGTATTTCGTAGGTTCCCTTAATAATAGATCTATGTAATCTTTCATCTTCATGGTGGCATGTGGCTCGTTAAAACCTTCCTTAGGGTCTACCGGCCTGTCATCGTAGAGCGGAACCATTTTCTCCCCGGCGACTTCCTTGATATAATCAAAATTCCATTTGGAATACGCAGGCCAATCCTCTATGTACTTTTCTATAACCACCGGTCTTTGTGGCCGCAAGTAATCCTTCAAGAACTGATCTTTAGTAAGTGTGGTAACTCTTGGTATCTCAATTAATTTCAATTCGTTCGTATTTAAACAACTTCTCAAAGGTAAAAAATCGAAATCATCCGTAAATAAAACGTAATGAAAGCACTATGCCGATGCAGCTCTAAGAAGACTTGGCTTTCTGCTTGGCCAATTCATTCCTTTCAATGGTATGGTCCGGTCTGGTCCATTTTGGTCGCTCACCAATTGCCTCATATTGGGACTCTTCTTCTTCGACGGTCTTGGGCTGGGGCATTTTTACGAAAGCTTTTTGTGGTTCTAATCCTAAAAGGCTGAACATCTCCATGTCCTCATTTACATCAGGGTTTGGAGTAGTTAATAATTTATCTCCGGCGAAAATAGAATTTGCTCCTGCAAAGAAACACATGGCCTGCCCTTCCCTGCTCATCTCTGTGCGGCCTGCAGAAAGTCTTACCTGGGTTTTTGGCATTACGATACGCGTAGTTGCCACCATGCGAATCATATCCCAAATAGGAATGGGTTCCATATTTTCCATAGGGGTCCCTTCAACGGCCACCAACGCATTGATCGGAACAGACTCCGGCTGTGGATTTAGCGTGGCGAGGGCCACTAACATCCCTGCCCTGTCTTCCAGTTTTTCTCCCATACCAATGATACCTCCACTGCATACAGTAACGTTACTCTTTCTTACATTATCTATGGTCTCCAGTCTATCCTGAAAGGCCCTGGTAGAAATCACATCTTTGTAATAATCCTCAGAAGTATCAAGATTGTGGTTATAGGCATAAAGTCCGGCTTCGGCAAGGCGTTTGGCCTGGTTCTCTGTAAGCATGCCTAAAGTGCAACACACCTCCATATCCAATTTATTGATGGTGCGGACCATTTCCAGTACCTGATCAAATTCTGGGCCGTCCTTTACATTTCGCCATGCAGCACCCATACATACCCTGGAACTTCCGGAGGCCTTGGCCCTCAATGCCTGGGCCTTTACATGAGATACGGTCATAAGATCGTTCCCTTCAATATCCGTATGGTAGCGGGCGGCCTGGGGACAATATCCGCAGTCTTCAGGACAACCTCCTGTCTTAATAGACAAAAGTGTAGATACCTGCACTGTATTAGGATCATGATGCTCCCTATGAATTGTAGCTGCCTTGTAAAGCAGCTCCATCATGGGAAGATTATAGATATCTAGAATTTCCTCTTTGGTCCAATTATGTCTTTCTTCGTTCATACAGCTAATTTATGGCCTCTTCAAAAATAGAGAATCCTTTGAAATAGTAACAACAATCGTTCGTTATTCTAATTGAAATCCTTTTCCTGTGGCTGTTTTATGAGGATACTTACAGCATTTCCCCCAAAACCTACGGCATTGACCAAGATCCTCTTAATAGGTTTGCCTTCGGTTTTATGACTGTTGTATGGTACCGGTATGAAGACCTGATGTTGCAACATCAGTATCGCCATTTCAAGACTCAATAAGCCAGACGCCCCCAAAGTGTGGCCTGTCTTCCATTTGTTGGAGGTTACTAATGGAATATTTGAACCAAATACCATTTCAATGGCTTTAAATTCTGAAAGATCACCCTGAATGGTGCCCGGAGCATGCATTACTATAATATCTACAGAGCCCGGAGAAAGGCTTCCCAATGCCATTTTCATAGATCTTTGAAAACACCTTGCTTCACTTGAAATAGATACTGAATGCTCTAAAAGTTCAGTGGCATATCCTACACCTTCAACAACTGCCAAACTCCTCTTGGAAATATCTTTTTCCAAACAGGCCATAACCGCTCCTTCACCTAAGACCATGCTGTTCCTCTTCTTGTTCATATTCAGTGCCTTTGAAGGATAGGCATCAGACTCCTGGGCATAGATCTTTAATGCCTTCATCTGGGCAATGGTAAAGTCTGTAAGGGGTGCTTCGCTACCCCCTACAAGAAATTTTTCAGCCATTCCGCTTTTGATCCATGCAATTCCGTTCAGCATGGCATGTAAGGCAGTGGAACAGGTTATTGAATGAGAGATCTCAGGGCCCGTTGTTTGAAGATCATGTGCTACCCAGGAGGAAATGTTGCCAAGCGTTGTGCTCGGAGATGCCAGAGGCACTGTTCTGCCTTCGGAGATAAAATCTTTATGGTACTTCTCAAAGATCCCGGTGGCCCCACGGGAAGAGCCTATATTTATGCCTATATGTTTATCATTTCCCCACCCGGATGATTTTATGGCATGCCGAGCCACACACAAAGCAAATAAAACAGTGTCATCTAATTTTTTGTATTCAGGGTGTGAAATGCGCAGCTTATCAATTATATCTTTATGTTCTTTGGACAGAGGAGCTACATGCGTTCTTTCTCCATTAAATACTTGTTCTTTAAGTGAATGACGGTCAGAGAGATAAGACTGCCAAACTTCCTCGTTCCCTTTACCAAGGGCTGAGAGGGAGTATATGGAAACTATAGATATAGGAGTGTTCAAAAAACTAAGACTTTGGCACAAAAATACTTGTTCTGATCCTCTTTCTTCCTATCAAAGTTGCAAATCCTTTTTTAACATCTTTAGTTTAAAAGCCCTTATCTATTAAACAATATCTAGTGCACTCAAAATTGAGGTGTATACTTTTTGTAGTTGACTCTCAGAAATTACATAAGGGGGCAATATATAGATAGTATTCCCCAGGGGTCTTAAAAACACCCCCTGATCCATGAAGTGCGAAAAGAGTTGGTCCCGTAACGTGCCGTATCGATCGGTTTTGGTTTTTAGATCTATCGCATAGATAATACCCTGCTGTCTTGTGCTTGCTACATTGGGGTGCTTCTTAACAATCTCATCAAATTTCTGATGATCGTTCATTATTCTTTTGATGCCTGCTTGAATTTCTTTTGTGCGTAAAAGCTCCAAAGCTGCCAGGGCAGCTGTACATGCCAGAGGATTTGCCGTATAGGTATGTCCATGAAAAAATCCTTTAACGATCTCATCCTGGTAAAAGGCATCGTAGATCTTTTTGGTACAACTTGTAACAGCCATGGGCACCAAGCCCGCAGTTAGCGCTTTGGAAAGGCATAGAATATCGGGTTTTACCGTGACCTGATCGGAGGCAAAACACGTTCCGGTCTTCCCAAACCCGGTCATTACCTCATCGGCAATAGTTATGATTCCATATAATTTCAAAATTCTAAGAATCCTGCACAGATGTTCTGCCTTGTGGATCTTCATGGCAGCTGCACCCTGTACCAGGGGTTCATAGATAAAGCCGGCAATATCCTTTTTTTGCAGTCTTTTTTCAAGATCTATCAGGATCTTATCTATTGTTTCTTCGGTGGGTACGGGGATACGTTCTACCTGAATAAAGTGTTTCTCAAACGGTCCGTTGTAGGCAGACAATCCTGAAACCGACATGGCTCCAAAAGTATCGCCATGAAATCCTTCTTCAAAAGCTAGCATTACGGTACGTTCTTCTCCTTTGTTAAAAAAATACTGTAAGGCCATTTTGATCCCGATCTCGGTTGCTGTAGAGCCATTATCTGAAAAAAAGAGCTTTTCCTGATTATAGGGTAGTACTTCCATTAACGCCTCGGAGAGAGCAACTGCAGGTTCGTGTGTAAAACCGCTAAACACTACCTGGTCTAATTGCTCCATTTGTTTCGCAACGCGCTTGGTAATAATCGGATTGCAATGCCCGTACATAGCGGTGTACCAGGAAGCAATACCATCTATATATTCCTTACCGTCCTCATCAACCAAAATAGCTCCGGAGGCACTTTTTATGCCTAACATATTGGGGTGGAGTTTGTGTTGAGTTAATGGGTGCCACAAATACTTTTTATCTCTTTCCGAAAGTTTCTTCAAGACCTCTATTTTAAGGGAGCTTCTAATTATCTATCTTGCAGGTCAGGGCAATTCCCCATGAACATACCAGGCAAAGTTATAACATCTCTTACTCCTAACTATGAAAAACTGTCGGATCGAAAGGTTTTTCTGTGGTTGGCCTTGATATCGATCCTGATACGCTTGCCGTTTTTTTTTAGGGATTACATAGACAGAGACGAGAGCACCTTTATTCTAATGGCACAATCGTGGGTTGATGGAAACTTGCCCTATACCCATTTATGGGACCTGAAACCACCCCTGGTCTACCTATTTTTCGCTACAATCATCTATATTTTTGGCAAAAGTTTTATAGCGATCAGGCTTATTGGTGCTCTGGGAGTAGCCATTATAGCCTTCTTTACGTATAAAATAGGGAAAGAGGTAAAATCTGCAGCTGTAGGATATTGGGCAGCCATAGGCAGTGTGTATTTATTGAGTCTTTTTGGAAGTCTCCAGGGTGTAATGTCTGAGCATCTGAGCATGCTTTTCTTTATGCCTGCCCTCTTTTTGCTCATTAAATACAACCAAAAGAAATGGTTCTTCCTTTCCGGTATTTTGCTAGGTATCTCCTTAATGATGAAGCTCAATCTTGCCTATGCCGTTCTTGGAATCGCCATATTTTTTATTGGTGAAGGATTTGTAAAGAAAAACCCATTCACGGGGCTGCTAAAAATGGTGATTATGGGGTCTGGGATTGTTCTGATCATAGGGTTAACAGCCTTACCCTATTCCCTGGATGGTTTGCTGCAGATTTGGATAGATTCTGTGATCCTTGCTCCGTTGGCATACGCCACATCCATTCAGACGTCTATCTTAAAAGTACTGCCTTTATGTTTACTGCTCCTTGCGGCAGCTATAATAAGCTGGAAGAAAAAGTGGATCAACTTTAGGGAACCAATCATACTGTTACTGGTCCTGGTTATTTCGGGTATTGTTTTTTCTTTTTTTAAGAGTGGTAAGGTAAATGGTCATTACCTTATGCAACTCTACCCAATGTTAATGGTTCTTCTTGGCCTTGTCCTTACAAATGCCAACATTGGTAAAAAGAAATATTATCCTATTGTATTACTCATCGCCCTTTTAACACCCGTAGAATCCTATATGGAGTATTATGCCATATTTAAAAATAAGGCAATTCATGGTACCTTTTTTAATGGTGAAGGAATTAGAGTACCAGAGTATATTCTGGCCAATGAATTAGATGCTAAGGAAATACTTTTTTTTGAGTACCATATTGGATATTGGGTTCTGGGTGCCTCTCCCCCCTCCAAAGCAGCCACCCACCCGAGCAACATATGCAGAACAGACCTCTTTCCTTATTTCAAGAATCCCCGAAATACCTCTATGGCAGAGCTGGAATATCTTCTGGACGATATTCAGCCTCAAAGCGTAGTTACGCGAATGAACAAGTCTGTCTTCGATAAAGAATTCGTAGAAGAAGATGCCTATGTAAGAGAATATCTATCTAACCACTACAGGCTTGAGGCAGTTGTAGGCAGGGCTGAAATATTTTGCAGGCTAAAGGGCCATTAAGCTTTCTTTGAATTCCCAGGCGTATTTTCTGATCACTGCAGGATCGAAATTTTGCTCTTCACCAATACGCCCCAGGCAGGGGATCCCCGTTTTTGACAAAATTATATTTTCTGAAGTGGGATGTTCATCACCACTAAATAACACAGATACGTCAAATCCTTTATCTATTAACAACCCTATAGTAAGCAGCGAATGATTTATACTCCCCAGATAATGCCTGGAGACCACCACAACCTTATAGGTTGGTTTAATAAGGTCTAAAATAGTCTCTTTCTGATTAATAGGGACCAGAAGACCCCCTGCTCCTTCTATTACCAGATGATTTGTTGTATGGGGCTCTTTGATCTTGTCTTTTTGGATGTTGATCCCATCTATATCAGCAGCGGCATGCGGACTCATAGGTGTTTTTAGTGCATAGCTGTTTTTGTGGATGACCGTTTTCTCATTGCTGATCAAATGGGCAACCTTATGACTATCTGAATGGTCCAGATCACCAGCTTGAATTGGCTTCCAGTAATCTGCTTCCAGGGCTTCTGTAATGATCGCAGATGCTATGGTCTTCCCAACTTCTGTGGAAATACCCGTAACAAAGATTCGTTTCATGGTTCAGGAAGGTTCGGTGATCATCTGACAATTCAGACATTTATATTTTTTCTTTTCAAAAAAGGGGAAAAGCTTATTAAGGATCCCCTTCCGGGCATAATATGCCTCTGAACGTTGTGCTTTGCAGTTTGGACAAGTAATAGGGTTACCATCATCGTCAACAGCATACCTCCTGAATTCATCATAGATCGCTATCGCTTTATCCTTATCCTTGGTATACACCTGTAATTTTACTCCACCAATAGCCTGACTAACCAAAGGATCAGTATTAAGGAAATTTTCATCCCGTAAATAAACAAAGATACCTTCCGATTCTAGTCTGCCTTTAATTACCTGTACATCCGCAGGAAATTCAAAGGCTCCAAGGGTATAGAATTTATCGGGCATAGAGCTCACTTTTAATTGCAGTCGCCAATATACTCAATACTTCCTTTATTTCATTAAGCGTGTTATAACTATGAAGACAGAAGCGTAAGCGTTCTTCGCTTTCAGGTACGGTAGGTGAAAGGATAGGACGTACATCGAAGCCTTCCTCCCTCAGGTACGAGGCTATCTTTTTAACTCTGGTATTACCGGGAACAAGACAGGATTGGATGGATGAGGTACTGGGGATAAAAGAATTATGTAGTTCTAAATGCTGTACCTCGCGGCTAAAGATCATGATATTTTCCTTCAGCCTTTTCTTACGTTCTTTCACTTCCGCAGATTCTATGGCTCTAATAACGGTGAGAATAGAAGCAACAGTCATGGGGGGTAAGGCTGTGGTGTAAATAAAGCTTCTGGCAAAATTTAAGAGATAGGTCTTTAAGTCATTCCCACCAAGTATTGCCGATCCCTGCACACCCATGGCTTTTCCAAAGGTTACGATCCGGGCAAACAGTACTTGTTCTGTGATTTCCTTGATCAGTTCGTTATACACGGTATCATTTACTCCTTGTATCGCATGGGCCTCATCCAGGATCAATTTACATTGATATTCCTTACAAAGTGCCATGAGTCGTCGTAAATCAGGACTATCACCATCCATTGAGAAGACTGCTTCGGTGACAACATAGCATTGGGCTTCTGCTTCAGAATCTTTTCTTACTCTTTGAAGGATGTTGGCAAGATCATTGAGCTTATTGTGTTTAAATTTCAGACTCCTTGCTGTCCCCATACGGATCCCGTCTCGCATGCTGGCGTGGATGTATTCATCAAAGACCACTACGTCTGTTCGTTGCGGTACCGATGAAAAAAATCCCAGATTAGCATCATATCCGGAATTAAATATTAATGCTGCATCTGCTTTGTAATACGTTGCCACGTATTGTTCGGTTTCTTCGTATAAACTACTATTTCCCGAAAGAAGCCTGGAACCAGTAGATCCATTTTGAATGATCCCACGGTCTGTTAATAATTTATGTGCTTCATAAAAAACCATGTTATCCTTGGCCATTCCCAGGTAGTCATTTGATGCAAAGTCGACCTTTTTCGAATCTGTTTGCAGCTGGCGAAGGGCATTTGATGCAATTCGTTCCTGAAGTTTTTGATCTAATTTCTTTGGTAGCCGGGCCATGGCACAAATGTAGCATTTACAACAATAAATGCTATCTTACTTTTTCAAAACGCATCCTAAAATTACTCCTTAGCATGGCAGTTGAGTATACACGTGCAAGCCATAGAGAAGAACTACAAGAAATTCTTGTACTCCAGAAAAAGAATCTTCCGTTTCAGCGATCGAAAAACGAGCTTGAAAAAGAGGGTTTTGTTACCATTTCACATACCTTAGATCTGTTGAAAGCAATGAACGAGATATGTCCTCATATTATTGCTAAGGACCAGGGGAAGGTCATAGGGTATGCGCTTTGTATGCATCCGCACTTTTCCAAAGAGATCCCCATCCTTGTACCCATGTTCCAAAAAATCAGGGAACTACTTCCCGCAGACCAAACTTTTATAGTTATGGGGCAGATCTGTATAGATAAATCGTACAGAGGGCAAGGAATTTTCAGGGGCTTATACAAGGCAATGAAAAAATATCTGGATCGGTCCTTCGAATTGATTGTAACAGAAGTAGATGGAAGAAACAAGAGGTCTTTAAATGCGCATCTGGCATGTGGATTTACAATTAAAAAAAAATACCAATCCGATGGGAGGGATTGGTATCTAATTGTATTGTAAAACGCTAAGGATTCTTTAGTGTTAATCCACAAGGACTATCACCTTGTTATCCTTCATCTCCATTGTACCACTGGTAATGGGCAAGGTCGTTTTTCCTTCCTTGTTTTTGATAAATTTTGAAGCGTATTCTTCTTCTAAACTAACCTCACCACCTATTTTTACATTCCCTTCCTGTAGCAGGGAAACAATTGGAGCGTGATTATCTAACACCTGAAATTCTCCGTTAAGACCAGGGACTGTTACAGAAGTAACATTACCTGAGAAAAGCGTGGCTTCGGGAGATACTATTTCTAAATGCATATTATTTGCTTTCTATATTCCACAAATGACTATCTGTTGGGAAATTTATTACTAAACCTCAGCCAACATTTTCTCACCAGCCTCAATAGCCTCTTCAATGGTTCCTTTGAGGTTAAAGGCAGATTCCGGAAGGTGATCTAATTCCCCGTCCATGATCATATTGAATCCTTTAATTGTTTCCTTAATATCTACCAATACTCCAGGGATCCCCGTAAATTGTTCGGCTACATGGAATGGTTGTGAAAGGAATCGTTGTACCCTTCTTGCACGTCCTACTGCCAGTTTATCTTCTTCAGATAATTCTTCCATCCCCAGAATGGCGATGATATCCTGAAGTTCCTTGTATCGCTGCAACAACTCTTTTACGCGTTGCGCACAGGCATAATGTTCTTTACCGAGTACTTCCGCTGTTAGGATCCTTGAAGTAGAATCTAGTGGGTCTACCGCAGGATAAATTCCTAATTCCGCAATCTTACGAGACAATACGGTGGTAGCATCGAGGTGAGCAAAGGTGGTTGCCGGCGCCGGATCTGTTAAGTCATCCGCAGGCACGTATACCGCTTGTACAGAAGTAATAGACCCTCTTTTTGTAGAAGTGATCCTTTCCTGCATGGCCCCCATTTCAGTAGCCAGGGTGGGCTGATATCCCACCGCAGAAGGCATACGACCTAAAAGGGCCGATACCTCAGAACCTGCCTGGGTAAAACGGAAGATGTTATCTACGAAAAATAGTACATCCTTTCCTTGTCCTTCACCGCTTCCATCGCGGAAGTATTCTGCAATGGTAAGTCCCGAAAGTGCAACACGTGCTCGTGCTCCCGGAGGCTCATTCATTTGTCCAAAGACAAAGGTTGCTTTAGATTGTTTCATGGCCTTCTTATCTACCTTAGAAAGGTCCCAGCCACCTTCTTCCATGGAATGAAGGAAATCATCTCCATATTTGATAATACCAGACTCCAGCATTTCTCTCAAAAGGTCATTTCCTTCTCTGGTACGTTCTCCAACTCCGGCAAATACTGAAAGTCCACCATGGCCTTTGGCGATGTTGTTGATCAATTCCTGGATCAATACGGTCTTTCCAACTCCTGCTCCTCCAAATAGACCAATTTTTCCTCCTTTGGCATATGGTTCAATAAGGTCTATTACTTTGATCCCGGTATACAATACTTCAGTAGAAGTAGAAAGGTCCTCAAACTTAGGTGCTTCCCTGTGAATGGGCAATCCGTTCTTCCCTTCTTTTGGGAGATTTGGCATACCATCAATGGCATCCCCAATTACGTTGAATAACCTACCATAAATATCCTCGCCTATCGGCATTTGAATTGCCTTTCCTGTGGCAACAACATCCACTCCTCTGCTTAATCCATCGGTAGAGTCCATCGAAATGGTCCTAACACTATTTTCACCAATATGAGATTGAACTTCAAGGACAAGAAGTGTGCCATCACTCTTTGTAATTTCGAGGGAGTCATAGATGTTCGGGAGATCTGAACCCGATTCGAATTCCACATCGATCACCGGTCCGATGATCTGAGATACTTTGCCAGTTAGTTTAGCCATTCTTCAACTATTTTTTTCGAATTAAAAGAAAATAAGTCGCTCAGCAGTACTTCACTACGCGCTTTTTTCCGGCTGCAAAGATATGTGATTCCAATTGAAAAAGGAACCGTTTACTCCAATTTTTTGATCATAAAAAAAGCACCGGTTTCCCGATGCTTTCTGTTATTATTAATGCAGTATTACTATGGGTTGACCGTCCAGGAAACATAAAAGATAGAGCCCACTCCACCGGTCCCAACTGCAGAGAAATACTCCTCCCCAAGGATGTTAGACCCGCCTACTTTGAAAACGGACTTGATATCCGGAACCGAATAGTTGAACTGTGCATCCAAAACAGTGAAAGAAGGTAACTGTCCGTCAGCAAAGGTCGCCTGCCAGAAATAGGTATCACTCCAACGATAATTAACATTAAAACCAAAATTCTTAAAGAGCTCAGTATTCCCAAAGGAAGCCTTCACCTTATGATTTGGTGTGTTAAAGTTGGTTCTGAAATCAGGAAAAGCAGCCTGATCAAAGTCGATCTCCGCATACGTATAGTTTACGCCTAGATCGAAATTTCCTAACACCTTCAAATCAAGTCCAATGGTAGCACCATATGAATTTATGTCTGCTAAAGAATTGGTATACGTTTGATAGCCCTTAAAATCACCATTTTGCAAGGCCAGTAAAGACAAGCCGTTATCCCCGGCTGTTCCGTATAATGGAACTGCCACTGAGGTATTGGAAATAAAATTCTTGTATTGGTTGTAATATCCGCTCAGATCTATGGTTACTTTACCAAACTGGGCTCTGTATCCTGCTTCAAAAGCAGTGATCTCCTCAGGTTTCACCAGCGGTGTAGTTACGGCTTCTGGTGCCCCTGCAGCCAAAGAGGCGGCAGAGAAAGCGTTTTCATAGGCTGCCCTACCAACGACAGTAGCCGTACTTGAACCGGTTATTGTTTGTCCTGCAGCACTCAACGGTAATGACCTCACATCCCTGTCCAGGTTATCCGGTGCGGACCCTACCAGTATCCCTACTCCGGCATCTAACCCAATAAAAAGATCTTGGGTAGTAGGATTCCTGAACCCTTGCTGAGCCGAAATCCTGAAATTCTGGTTCCTATTTTCACCTGCCGTATAGGCAAAAGAAACACGAGGGGAGAAGAACCCGTCAAAGAATTGGTTCTTGTCATATCGTATAGACCCGGTGAATTTCAATCGCTCTTCTAACATCTTTTTCTGTACTTGCATATAGGCGCCATATTCATTATAAGGAATGGGCCCATCTGTATCTGTAAAAATGGTGCCATTAGAATTCAAGACATATTCGCGAAAAGATCCTCCGATCTGCACATCTGCAAAATCACCTGTTAAATAACTGAAATTATAATTTGCATCTATGTGTCGTAATTTGGTGTTATCAATAAACTTTGACCCTGTCAAGAGATCGCCGTCCGCAGTAACCTGGTTAAAAGCGTTTTGAAACTCCGGAGTGCCGGGTAAAAACCTGCCTGTATCAGCAACTTGTCTTGCAGCAGCATGGGCTGTTGCATCGTCTAATAATACTCCTGTCCCAATTCCTAAGCGAGCTCCAATGTAGGTTTGGGCGTATTCTTGGAACCACTGTTCATTACTTTTCCAACGG
Organism: Eudoraea sp.; assembly: GCA_024639765.1. Lineage (GTDB taxonomy): Bacteria > Bacteroidota > Bacteroidia > Flavobacteriales > Flavobacteriaceae > Muriicola. Next base: position 1,318 of record JAHEHU010000035.1, on the reverse strand, counting down.
TTATTGATGCCCAGAGCTGTGAAACGCGTATCGTATGAGTCGCCCGAATTCTCAGAAGTAATATACCCTCTTAAAAAGAAGTTGTCATTCCTGAATTCCAATTTATGTTGTTGTAAAATGAAGTTCTTTATCGCATATCTACTGGCACCCTGATAAATCGTGTTTCCCCTCCCTACTCGTCCGTTGTAAATGATCTCAAAATCGTCTGCAAAGGGTCGGTAATGCACGGAGAAATCAGTTTTAACACTCTCGGCACCGTAGTTGGCCAGGTCTATCTCATCATACCCGGTCCTGGAAACCCTGGCAGAACCAAGAGTACCGGATGGAAGTCCTGCTAAGGCATCGAAATTAAATGGAACGGTGAAATCATCCCCATAAACATTGAGGCCATTATAAGCAGGGTCTGCTCTAGTAGCCCCAGGATTATTAAGATCGTCTGTTCTATTGGCATGCCAGTCCTCTCCTTTAAGAAATGAAAAATTAGCTTTCACTGCTAACTTATCACTGAAAGCGTGAGAAGCTCTGATACCAAAGTCATAATAGTTATTGTCCCCGGCTGCTTCCTGGGAAGTGATCCCTGTTTTAAAATAGGCACTGATCCCCTGGAAATCGAACGGACTCTTACTCCTCATAAAAAGGATACCGTTAAAAGCACCTGCTCCATACAAAGCAGAGGAGGCACCGGGCAATATTTCAACACTTTGAACTTCCAGTTCCGACATTCCCACGAGGTTACCCAAAACGAAGTTAAGTCCGGGAGCAGAGTTGTCCATCCCATCTACCAACTGCAGGAAGCGTGTATTGGCAAAGGTGGCAAACCCCCTTGTATTAATAGACTGAAAGGTTAAACTGTTGGTATTGATGTCTACTCCTTTTAAATTTTGCAGCCCCCCATAAAAGGACTCGGCTGCGGTATTCTTAATCTCTTTTAGACCAAAGCGTTCCACGGATACCGGTGATTCGAATAAACGTTCCGGGGTTCTGGAGGCCGAAACCACAATCTCATCAAGCATGGTGGACGATTCCACCAAGACAATCGCCAATGTCTGATTACTACTGCTAACCTGGGCCGTTACTTCAGAATACCCAATACTGGTTATCCGAAGCGTAAAAGGTGGTGTTTGTGTAGTTTCTAGTGCAAAATTTCCATCAAAATCAGCTACCGTTCCGGTTGTTGTACCTATGATGACAATGTTAGCACCCGGAACCGGTTCCCCATTGTCATCTTTAACTGTTCCCTGGATTGTTGTTTGTGCAAAACTTCCTATACCCATAAGAAGGAAGCCTAAAAAGAGTAGTGTTCTCATTCGTGTTTGTT
>JAHEHU010000105.1 GCA_024639765.1 Eudoraea sp. | reverse complement strand
GTCTGATGATACCGAATGCCAATGTGTGGGTAATGCAATTGGCCCCATTGGAAATACGCGGAAGAGAAATTGGAAGACTAACTACCTTTTGGTTTATGGGTCAATTTTTGTCACCTATTGTACTCTTGCCCTTTTTGGATTATTTCACCCAACCACAATTATTCTATGGGTTAGGGATCATCCTATTTGTGGTGGGCTTTTTGTTCTTTCTTTGGCACTGGTCTCATCCAGGTTTGAAATCTGCCAACTGATCATTCCAAAAACTATGTAAAACAAGGTGATACGAAAGAAAAAACTTTTGCAGCCAGATAAAAGAATGCATCCATTTATTGGGGTATTGCTCTTTTTCATATCTGTGTTCCTCCTACTGATTACCGGACCTATCGGTCTTCTGTACGGATTCTTTCACACGCTGTTCAAAGGAGGATTAAAAGGCCTGGGGGAGTATCTTTTAAAAATTGCAGTTTCTATAGACCAATTAGGAAACGTCCTCATGCAGCATTTATTAAATCTTCTCTGGATACGAAAAGGTGGATACCCCTTTGGTAACCGCGATGAAACAATTTCGAGTGCATTGGGAAGAAATAAAAAATTAGGGATGCTTACTGTATTCGGAAAAGGAATAGATACAGTTCTGGATACTATAGATCCCAACCACACATTGAATTCGATTGATTATTACGTAGAACCATCCGAAAACACAATAGACAAGCTCGCATGGATCTTTATTAAAGAAAAGCGAATTCTTTGTGTTCGCAGCAAAGGCAAATCCTTGTTCTATCTCCCGGGAGGAAAAAGAGACAAAGGAGAATCTGATCTGAAGGCATTGACAAGAGAAATAAAAGAAGAATTACAGGTACTCTTAAACCCGGATAGTTTTCAATTTATACGGGTCTTTGAAGCGCAAGCAGATGATAAACCTCCGGGAGTATTAGTTCGTATGACATGTTATGAGGCTACCTATCAGGGGGTATTGAACATCGATTCGGAAATCGAAGAGATAGCCTGGTTAGGGTATCAGCATAGGGAAAAGGTATCTGAGGTATGTAAAGTCATCTTTGACCATCTTAGATCAGAGGACCGATTGTAAAATGACACCTATGGTCTCTTCTAGTTTTTTGTTACTTTTACGCCCGACTAATAAGGCACTAAATGCCGGCATTAAGGATATATTATGACAGTACTGGGAATAGACATTGGAGGTTCGGGTATGAAAGGTGCCTTGGTTAATTCAATAACCGGGGAAATGCTTACTGCCCGTTTCCGTATTCCTACGCCATCATCCCGAAAGCCTAAAGCGATGGCCAAAGTGGTAAAGGCAATTGTTGAACATTTTGACTATAATGGACCTGTTGGTTGTGGATTTCCCACCACTGTAAGACACGGTATTTGTAAGTCGAGAGGAAATCTCCACAAAAAATGGGTTGGGGTGAATGTTAAAGAACTTTTTAGCGAAGCTACAGGTTTACCAGTAACTATTATAAATGATGCCGATGCCGCCGGATATGCTACCATGAATTATGGCATAGGAAAGGGGAAAAGTGGTTTTGTGGTTATGATCACCATAGGTACCGGGCTGGGCAGTGGTGCCTTCTGGAATGGGGAACTAATTCCTAATTTTGAACTGGGTCATATTCCCTATAAAGAATATACAAAGATAGAGGACTGGGCAGCGGCATCTGCCAAGGAACGGGAAGGGATTTCGTATGAAGAATGGGGAAAACGCTTTAATACCTTCTTGGAGTACGTGGATCTGATCATTGCCCCGGACCTGATTATATTGGGAGGAGGTACATCCAAAGATTTTGATGAATACAAGGAGTATATTACTATTGAAACCCCAGTGATACCAGCCGGACTTCAAAATCATGCCGGGATAATTGGTGCTGCGGCCGCAGCTATGCATCCGGCCCCCATGGATTGAAAAAAAAGAGCAAAAAAAAGCGCCAATCTGGCGCTTTTTTTATACTAGTTTGTTGCGTTTCCTGTCTACTTCAGTTAGATATATTTTTCTTAAACGAATGTGTTTTGGAGTTACTTCCACATACTCATCCTTTTGAATATATTCTAAAGCTTCTTCGAGAGAAAATTTGATCGCCGGAACGATCTTCGCTTTATCATCTGCACCTGCCGAACGCACATTGGAGAGTTTTTTGGTTTTAGTGATATTTATGGTCATATCATCTCCTCTGGAGTTTTCTCCTATAACTTGTCCTTCATAGATATCTTCACCCGGATCAATAAAGAAACGGCCTCTTTCCTGCAATTTATCAATAGAATAAGGGATGGCCTTCCCGTTCTCCATAGAAACCAAAGAACCATTCTGACGCTGGGGAACATCTCCCTTTATGGGTTGGTATTCCAGAAAACGATGCGTCATGATCGCTTCACCAGCTGTTGCAGTTAGCAACTGATTTCGGAGACCGATAATCCCTCTGGAAGGAATCAGAAATTCGCACACCATGCGTTCTCCTTTTGCTTCCATGCTTATCATCTCTCCTTTGCGAATCGATACCATTTCTACTGCCTTCCCGGATACATTTTCGGGCAGGTCAATGGTCAATTGCTCCATAGGCTCACATTTCACTCCGTCGAATTCACGAATGATGACCTGTGGCTGACCTATCTGCAATTCATATCCTTCTCTCCTCATGGTTTCTATCAATACAGATAAATGAAGTACACCTCTACCAAAGACCATGAACTTATCCGCACTATCTGTTTCCTCAACTCTTAATGCAAGATTCTTTTCCAATTCTTTTTCTAATCGTTCTTTGATATGCCTGGAGGTTACATACTTACCATCCTTCCCAAAGAAAGGACTATCGTTTATGGTAAAAAGCATGCTCATGGTTGGCTCGTCTATGGCAATGGTCTTTAAGCCTTCCGGATTTTCACTGTCAGCTACTGTATCCCCAATATCGAAGCCTTCTAATCCTACGAGAGCACATATATCTCCGGTAGTTACTTCACTCACTTTTATTCTCCCAAGACCTTCAAATGTATATAACTCTTTGATCTTTGATTTTACATGTGAACCATCCCTTTTGATAAGAACAATTTGTTGTCCTTCCTTCAGGGTACCACGTTGTAAACGACCTATGGCTATTCGGCCGGTAAAAGAGGAATAATCCAGGGATGTAATTAGCATCTGGGTATTTCCCTCGTGAGGTACAAAGGTTGGGATGTGTTCAATGACCATTTCCAAAAGCGGCTCAATGGTCTCAGTAGGTTTCTGCCAGTCTTCGCTCATCCAATTGTGTTTAGCCGAACCATAGACCACAGGGAAATCGAGTTGCCATTCTTCGGCACCCAATTCATACATCAGATCGAACACTTTTTCATGAACTTCCTTGGGGGTACAATTCTCTTTATCAACCTTATTGATCACCACACATGGTTTTAACCCCAGGTTCAGAGCCTTTTGCAATACAAAACGTGTTTGAGGCATTGGTCCTTCAAAGGCATCTACAAGCAACAATACGCCATCTGCCATATTTAACACACGTTCTACTTCTCCGCCAAAATCAGCGTGACCGGGCGTATCAATGATATTGATCTTAGTCCCTTTATAGCTCACAGAGACATTCTTGGAAACAATGGTGATCCCTCGTTCCCTCTCCAGATCATTATTATCCAGAATTAGGTCGCCCGTTTTTTCATTCTCACGAAATAACTGACAATAATGAAGAATCTTATCAACCAAGGTGGTTTTACCGTGGTCAACGTGGGCAATAATTGCAATGTTCTTAGTAGTAGACATCTCTTTGTTTTGAGCCGGCAAAGATACTGCTATTTTTTGCATGGGTGCGCAAAGTTGTCTTTTTTTTATAATACTGGTTTAGAGGTAGTTCTCTATAAAACAAAGCACCAAAATAAGTCTGTTCAAATTCCTACCTTTACCTAAAATAGCAGGTATGGATCTCACTAAAATTCCTCAATTAAAAAATACGGGCAGTAATCAATTCTTTCTGCTCTCAGGTCCCTGTGCCATAGAAGGTGAAGACATGGCATTGAGGATCGCAGAGCACATAGTTAAGGTTACGGATCGCCTAAAGATCCCTTATATTTTTAAGGGTAGCTTTAAAAAGGCCAATAGAAGCAGGGTCGATTCTTTTACCGGGATTGGGGATGAAAAAGCCTTAAAGATCTTACGGAAGGTATCTGAAACGTTTAAAGTTCCAACGGTCACAGATATTCATGAGATCTCCGATGCCAACATGGCCGCAGCCTACGTGGATGTACTTCAGATCCCTGCATTTTTGGTACGTCAGACAGATCTGGTGATCGCTGCCGCTGAAACGGGTAAGGTCGTAAATCTCAAAAAAGGTCAATTCATGAGTCCGGAAAGCATGAAACACGCAGTGGCCAAGGTTACAGATTCTGGGAATGATCAGGTTATTATTACGGATCGGGGAACTATGTTTGGATACCAGGATATGATCGTTGATTTCAGGGGCGTACCCACTATGAAACAATACGCACCTGTTGTGCTAGATGTAACTCATTCATTGCAACAACCCAACCAGGCCTCAGGGGTAACCGGTGGAAGACCGGCCCTTATCAGTACGATGGCCAGGGCCGGAATTGCTGCAGGAGTAGACGGACTTTTTATGGAAACCCATTTTGATCCCGCCAATGCAAAAAGCGATGGTGCCAACATGCTGCCGTTAGACAAACTTGAAATACTGTTAACTCAATTGACAAAATTAAGGGAGACTATTAATAATCTCTAATTGATTCTATGATGATCATACGCTTCATACGATCCTTTACCATAAAATAAAACCAATGAGAACGAATCTATTATTTGGAATGCTCCTACTAGGACTAGGCATTGGCGTTTTTGCTCAGGACCATCAACATGCAGCCGGTCATGCCCTGAACTATCCGGATATCCCAGGATTTATTACCCTGAAAACAGACCTTCATCAGCATACTGTATTTTCAGATGGTGAAGTATGGCCTTCCATTCGGGTCATGGAAGCCCTGCGTGAGAACCTGGATGCCATTTCTCTAACGGAACATTTGGAATACCAACCTCACAAGGCAGATATTCCTCATCCTGATCGTAACCGATCCTATCAATTAGCAAGAGAAGAAGCCAAAGATCACGGACTATTGATCATCCCCGGCTCTGAAATTACTCGTAATGCCCCTATTGGCCATAGTAATGCATTATTTACAACAGATGCCAACATCCTTCTGGCCGAAGATCCCGAAACACCTTTTTCCGAAGCTAAAAAGCAAAAAGCCTTTGTTTTCTGGAACCACCCGGCCTGGTACAGACAAAGTCCGTCCGGAAACCCCATCCTTAGTGAATTCCAATTAGAACGTATTAAGAATGGAGAACTTCATGGTATAGAGGTCATTAATGAGCATGATTATGCCGAAGAATCATTTGCCCTTGCCTTAGAGCATAACCTTACTATTATGGGCACCAGTGATATCCATGGGTTGATAGACTGGCAATACCTGGAAAAAGGATTTCACCGACCAATTACCCTTGTCTTTGCCAAAGAAAGAAGTCTTGAAAGTATACGAGAGGCACTTTTTGCAGGGAACACCGTGGCGGTTTATAACAGCCTTTTAGTAGGTAAGCCCCAGTTTGTGAGTCCTTTGATCAAAGCAAGTCTGAAGGTTAATAAGGTGGCATATATCCCTAACACAGACATTCTGGAAGTAGAATTGGAAAATATTTCAAGTAGTGACCTGCTTTTCGAAAATGAGATGAATTACAACTTTTACAGCAGCTCACCTGTTTTTGAGATCCCTTCAAATGAAGTGTTCACCTTAAAGATCAAAACACTGGAGAAGGTTTCGTCCATTCTATTGAAATTAAAAGCGCTTGGTGCCTATTCAGCTCCAAAGACACATCCCGTAATTAGCTGGGATATAAAAGTAGAATAAGGAGCTACTCCTTCCCGTCTACATAATCCTGCAGATAGGCATAGCGCTCTGTGAGTTTTCCGTCCTGGGTCATGCGAGCTCGCTCCAGAATTCCATCTTTATCATCATCAAAAAAGGCAGGGATGACACTTTCTACAAAAGTTTCCCCAAAGCCTTCACTGGCATCCCTTGGTAGTTCTGCAGGCAGATTATCTACCGCCATCACTGCTATAACTCCTTTATTCATAAAAGGCACTTCCTTTTCTGATACAGGATCATAACCATAAATTGGGTCTGAAATAGTTGAGGCCCTAAGGGTTGTGGCCACCGGCCCATCAATATCGCAGCTCACATCTGCAACTACGCTGATTTTAAATTCAGGATCTTTTACGTCTTCACGGGTAAAGAGGAAGGGGGCCCCATCTCCGTAAAAGTGACCTGCAATATAAAGATCACTCACTTTTGCGAATCTCATAAAGTTCGATTCATACGCCTCGGGATGGTCAAAAAAGTCCTGCATAGGAAGTATCTGGCCATCCTTTCGTTTGTTGTATTCCAGGACATCAATCTGGCAATAGACGGGCACATCGAAAGTTTTACTCAAGTAATCTTCAAAACTTACTTCCCGAAGTTTCATTCCGTCAAGGATCTCCTTGGCACCGTTCCCTACCCGGCCCTTCCCGGTTAAAAGAATTTTTATGGGCGGCAAGGAAACTGTGCGCAATTCACGTATCAGGTCTTTTTTATCTTTGAGATCTTCCGCTTTGGAGATCCTGAATTGATCCGACTTTAAACCGTAGGTCCTTATTCCATTATACGCCCCAACAATTCCTGCGTAACGGCCAAAGGCTACCAATCTAATTCCTTTGGTATTCGTAATCACTTCATGGTCATACAATTCAATATTCCTGGACAGTATTGCACGTAATAATTCTCTGTTATAGGGCTGTTTTTTAATGGTATGAGAGAAAAAAAAGTATTTCTTGTTAGGTATTAAGGCTTCAATTGGGACCTCTTTAACCCCAATAAGCACATCGCATGTTTCCATAGAAGAGTTAAGGGTAAGTCCGGCCTCCCGGTATTCATCATCGTGAAACACGCGCAGCGGTGAAGGCTCAATGGTAACTTTGGCCTCAGGAAATGTATTCAGGACTTTTTGGCAGGCATGGGGCGATAATACAACCCGCTTATCAGGGGGATTTTTGCGTTCTCTGATGATTCCGAAATGTGTCATGCGTTTTGGTATAGATTTTGCTCAAAATTACGTGGATTTCGACCAGTGCGCAAACTTTTTGGTATCTTCGCAATCCTTTTTAGAAAACAACGTTCTTTAACATTTGGGGCCGACTGGTTTTGACAGCGAGACCAATGGCATTGTAAGCATGTCGAGCGCTGGGATACAGCTCGTAAATCTCATATTTCACACTTTTTAAATGGCGAATCTAATTACGCTCTTGCCGCTTAATCTGAATTATAGTAAGATTTAGCCTCGTCTCTGCAAGGCAGAGAAGCGAGATGTCCCGGGATAGCCCTTGTTGATGGCGATCTGTTATGGGGCACCATAAAAATCAACATACAGCCCTTTTCGCTTCATTAGGGTCAAAAGATAAGGAAGCTAAGTGTATGGTAGGCAGTTCCTGGTCAGCTATACATCGAAAATTAAACAAGAACTAAGCATGTAGAAGGCAATGATATTGCTTGTTTGGACGGGAGTTCGAATCTCCCCGGCTCCACAATTAAGCGCAACTTTGTTGCGGATTAAAACAATGAAAATCCGAGAAGTTTACTTCATCGGATTTTTGCGTTTTAAGACGCATGGCTTGAAAAGACATAAAGTTGCATTTACAGGATGGGAACCAATGGAGAACACCGACCCCGATAGCTGTCGGGAGAGGTAATCTCCCCGGCTCCACGATCAAATACCAAACCCGCAGTTATTAACTGCGGGTTTTTTATTTCCAGAAGCCATCAGAATTTGTTCTGAATTGGCGGATGGGAATATAAAACAAGACAGGCAAAGCCTTGCAGGTTTGGGATTTGCAGGACTGGATCTCAGGAGAACACCGAAGGTAACCTCCCCGGCTCCACTATACTCAAAAATACGCAGCAGCTAACAGCACGAAAAAAATGCCAAGCTTGCTTGAGCATTTTTGAAAGATGTAAAATGCCATCATGCTAATGATGGGTATTTTTATATGAAACATTGCGAACACAATAAAGCACCGTAAAGAATC
>JAHEHU010000220.1 GCA_024639765.1 Eudoraea sp. | reverse complement strand
CGGGGTACTCTGCCAAAAGGTTCTAGTTCTCTTGTATAATAATCCCAATGGGTCTTTTTCCAATACTCAAGCGATTTATCGCCTTCACCTTCCAATTTTGCATAGGATTCCCGAATGCTAAAAAATGGTTTTAATTCTACAGCAACGGTCCTTACAATGCATTTTGCATTTCCATCCCAATCCGTGACAATGGTAAAATCGCCAATTTTGGGCAAAGATTCCTTCCTATATTGTAAACCCAAAAGGGAATGAGAAGTAGCCCTTTTTATACCTTTTAATACCAATTTTAAACAAGTGTTGGCATCTTTTTCGTTATCGCAAAAATGTGTCACAACAGGATCTTTGGCAAAAGCATATTCCAGATGCTGGTCTAAAAAATCGCCCCATAAATTTCTTGCAGATGCATTCTTCATAATCTTGAAGGTTAAGAGAAGTTTCCTTTTTTAAATTGAGATACGGCGTGGTCTGCTGCCCTGGCGGTAAATGCCATATAGGTTAGTGATGGATTCACACAACTTGCCGAGGTCATAAAAGCACCGTCTGTAATATATATATTGGGGACCGCATGTACCTGGTTGTTTTTATTGACCACTGAGGTGCGGGGGTTCCATCCCATCCTTGCTCCGCCCATCTCGTGTATTCCAAGCCCCGGACCTGTTTCATTTTCATAGGTTGCAATGTTCCTGAACCCCGCTGACTCGAACATCAGTACAATTTGACGGAGTATGTCTTCCCGCATTTTGTATTCATTGTCTTTAAACTCCACGTCGAAATCGAGTTGGGGTAGGCCCCATTGGTCTATCTTGGTTGTGCTAAGGGTTACCCTGTTATCGTCATAAGGGAGCATTTCTCCAAAACCCGTGGCCCCTATTTGCCAGGGCCCCGGTTTCAGAATATTTTCCTTTAAATCTTTCCCATACTGCATTTCTGCAACGGAGATTTTCCAGTCTCCACGGCTAGCTCCTCCCTGATAGCCAAAACCACGCAGGTATTCTCTTTTCCTTGTGGAATTGTTCAGGTTCACAAACCTGGGGATATAAAAGCCATTGGGCCTTCTGCCCTTATAAAATTTATCGAGGTACCCATCAACCGAGGCCGTTGCGCCTAATTGATAGTGATGATCCATAATATTGCGACCTACCTGATCATATTCATTCCCGATCCCATTAGGGAAACGTTCAGATTTAGATTGGAGTAAGATCCCAACACTGGCCATGGCAGATGCACAAAGAAAGATCACTTTGGCATAGAATTCTAATTTTTCATGCGTTTCCGCGTCAATGATCCTAACCCCTGAGGCTTTTTTGGTGGCATCATCATAGATTACTTCGTATACAATAGAATTTGGCCTCAGGGTTAAATTGCCTGTGCGCTCTGCGGCTGGCAGGGTAGACGAATTGCTGCTGAAATATCCGCCGAAAGGGCAGCCTCGCCAACATCGATTTCGGTATTGGCAGGGCGTTCTGCCTTCAAATTGTGCGTTGGTATCTGTTATGTGCGCCACACGTCCTATGGTGAGTACTCGGTCATCATCAAATTTATCAGCCATTGCCGTTTTCAGGTCCTCCTCAGGACACATAAGGTCCATAGGCGGTTGAAACTGCCCGTCTGGCAATTGCTTTAGGCCCAATTTTTCTCCGCTCACACCTATATAGGTCTCTACTTTGTCATACCATGGGGCAAGGTCTGCATAGCGCACCGGCCAATCTACAGCGATCCCCTCTTTGAGGTTGGCCTCAAAATCCAGATCACTCCAACGGTAACTTTGTCTTCCCCATGTAAGTGATCTGCCCCCTACGTGATACCCTCGTATCCAATCGAACCGTTTGGTTTCCTGATATGGATGTTCAAGGTCGTTAACAAAGAAATGTTTTATAGCTTCCTTCGGGGCCCATCCAACGCGGGATTGTTTCAGATACTTCTTTTTTTCATCCCTGCTAAGTTCATTATTATTGGGAAGGTCCCAGGGATCCATGTTCATGGTGGGATAGTCTTTTACATGGGTTACCATTCTTCCTCTCTCCAGGACCAGGGTCTTTAAACCGCCCTCACATAATTCCTTGGCGGCCCATCCTCCGGTGATCCCGGTGCCAACTACAATGGCATCGAAGTGCTTTTCTACAATGTCCCGGGTATTCTTCATTTAATTCTGTGGTATTTCCTATATTTATGACATGCCCGCAGGAGGGGTCCACAATCATTTTATCTAATAAATATAGGACTAAATTCTGAAAGGGGCTAAATAGACAATTTCAATAATTCCATAATACTTTCTCCATGAAAACAATTAAAGGACCTGCGGTTTTCCTAGCACAATTTGTAGATAGTAAGGCACCATTTAATTCTCTCGATGGCATGTGCAAATGGGCAGCTGACCTGGGGTATAAGGGTATTCAGATCCCAACCTGGGAACATTTTTTGATAGATCTGGACAAGGCCGCAGAAAGCCAGGACTATTGTGATGAATTAAAGGGGAAGATCAATTCGTATGGCCTGGAGATCACAGAACTTTCTACTCATT
>JAHEHU010000219.1 GCA_024639765.1 Eudoraea sp. | reverse complement strand
GTTTTACGGCCTCTTCAATAAATTCACGTTCACTTCTGCTATTTTGCTGCCGCAGGTAATATACCGGTTTTGAAAAGTTTGGGTCCTTTAGCTCAATCGACTTTTTCAGAATATCAACTTCGGCATTCTGGCAACCCAAACTTAATACGGTGGCTCCGGCTACATTTGAATTTGTAATATACCCGGCTAAAAGATTACACAGTGCTTCAGAATCCTGGCGGACTCCGCCACAACCCCCGTCATGTTTTAAAAATTTTATTCCATCAACATTGGAAAACACCCTGTTCTTAGAGATTTCATCTTTGGTATGAATGATAGATGTAGCATATATTTCCTCTTCACTAGCCCCCGAATTATACTTATTTATCAATGCCTGGGTATCTACAGTAAAATCCTTTTTGGTTATATATCCCAAAGCTTCAGATAGGGCTGCTTCCATAACATCTACATTCCGGTTTTCACAAAATACCATGGGAATAATCAACCAGTAATTGGCAGTACCAACACTACCGTCCTCCCTGTGATACCCCATAAATGTTCTTTCTTTAAAGTTTGAAACATCGGGGGCTTTCCATTTAAAGTTTTCTTTTGAGTTACCATATGCTGAGGATGCATGTTTGACATTATCTATGGTTATTGCACAACCGCGGGGTATTGTTGTAATGGCCTTTCCAATAAGAACGCCATACATATAAATCTCATCTCCGATACTAAAATTCTGCCAGGCGAATTTGTGTTTTTCCCTGATATTTTCTTTTAAAATAATGCTCTCACCATTGATAGCTATAGCGGTTCCTTCTTTAAGGTCAGTAATGGCTACAATAATATTATCCCTGGGATCTATTCGAACATATTTTTTGGCCATATCTTTTGGTTAATTAGCTCCTTACTGATTTAATTATGTTCAGCGTCTTTCTTACATCTTCTTCCAACTTTTTAAAATCTTTTTGTTCGAGAATTTCCTTGGATATTAATTTAGATCCCATCCCCACGCAGGTGACACCAGCTTCAAACCATCCCCTGAGGTTAGATTCTTCCGTACTGACGCCCCCTGTGGGCATTACATCTGTCCAAGGACTCGGCCCTTTAATTGCTTTTACAAAACCAGGGCCATAGCTTGAGCCCGGGAATAGTTTTACTATTTCACATCCCAGTTCCTCTGCTCTGGCTATTTCCGTAAGAGAACCACAACCCGGAGACCAAAGTACTTTTCTCCGGTTACAGACTAGTGCAATGTCTTCCCGAAGAACAGGTGTGACAACAAAATTGGCTCCTAATTGCATATATAAAGAGGCTGCCCCCGCATCAGTTATTGATCCAACCCCCATTATCATTCCTGGTAATTCTGCCAGTGCAAATTTGTTGAGCTCAGCAAAAACCTCATGCGCAAAATCGCCCCTTGAAGTAAATTCCAGCAGTCTTGCACCGCCAGAATAGCAGGCTCTCAGTACGTTTTTGCCTAGTTCTACATCTGAATGAAAAAACAAAGGAATCATCCCGGCTTCTCGCATAGCCATTGCAACTTCTAATCTTGAATAATTTGCCATTGTATGATATTTTTAATTATCTTACTACTCTGCCTGAGGCATCACCGCCCATCAATTTATGGACCTCTTCCGCCGTTACCAAATTTGCATCTCCCTTTATTGTGTGTTTTAAACATGATGCTGCTACCGCAAAATTTAATGCATTCTGATCATCTTCAGGGTACTTTAATAATCCATAGATCAATCCGCCCATAAAAGAATCTCCTCCGCCAACCCTATCCACGATATGGGTTATTTGATATTGGGGCGATTCGTATAAAGTTTTGCCATCATACATTACACCGGCCCAGGTATTGTGCGAAGCAGAAAGAGAACCCCTAAGTGTGGTGATCACTTTCTTTGCCCGCGGAAACTTTTCCATCATTTGCTGGCAGACGGAAAGGAAAGCCTCCGCTTTTACTTCATGCCCCTGTGTAGTAATGTCCAATCCTTCCGGTTTAATTCCAAAATGTTTTTCAGCATCTTCTTCGTTTCCTAAAATAATATCGCAATAGGAGGTAAGCTCGGTCATGATTCCCTCCGGCTCAACACCATACTTCCAGAGCTTAGCCCTGTAATTCAGGTCGGTAGATACGGTTACACCCATTTCACTGGCCTTTTGCACAGCCTCAAGACATACATCTGCTGCTCCCTGCGAAATGGCTGGTGTGATACCTGTCCAGTGAAACCACCCTGCTCCTTTAAGAACCTTTTCCCAATCGATCATACCTGGTTTAATTTCAGCAATGGCCGAATGAGATCTGTCATATATTACTTTACTTCCCCGTGATACTGCTCCTGTTTCAAGAAAATATATGCCTAATCGGTCTCCACCATAAATAATGTCATTTACCCCAACACCTCTTTTACGCAATTCCATCATAGCGCATTCTCCAATATCATTCTTTGGCAAACGTGTTACAAAACTAACCGGAACACCATAATTAGCTAATGATACAGCTACATTAGACTCGCCTCCGCCGTATATTATATCAAAAGAATTAGTTTGGGAAA
>JAHEHU010000218.1 GCA_024639765.1 Eudoraea sp. | reverse complement strand
GTTTCTGCAATTAAAGCAACTGAAAAAATGCTGAATATTATTTAATGAGTCTTTAAAGTGATAACTATTTTCTACTAATTAGATCCCAGAAATAAAATGAAATTAAATATAGCACTCTTAGCCGGAGATGGAATTGGCCCGGAAGTCATTGATCAGGCCGTAAAAGTATGCAATGCAATTGCGACAAAGTTTAATCATGAAATATCCTGGAGACCTGCATTGACCGGAGCTGCTGCGATAGACGCTGTTGGAGATCCCTACCCGGATGAAACCCATGAAATTTGTGCTACTTCAGATGCAGTTTTATTCGGTGCTATTGGCCATCCGAAATATGATAACGATCCATCAGCCAAGGTCAGACCGGAGCAAGGTTTGTTGCGTATGAGACAAAAGCTGGGATTGTTTGCCAATGTAAGGCCTACTTTTACCTTTCCATCTCTCATTGATAAATCGCCATTAAAAAGAGAACGTATTGAAGGTACAGATCTGGTATTTTTAAGAGAACTCACAGGCGGTATCTATTTTGGAAAACGAGGAAGAGAAGATAACGGAGACACAGCCTTTGATACTTGTACTTATACCCGAAAAGAAATACAGCGTTTGGCTAAAAAAGGCTTCGAAATGGCTCAAAAACGCTCTAAACGCCTTTGTTGTGTAGATAAAGCGAATGTCTTGGAATCGTCGCGATTGTGGAGGGAAACCGTTCAGGCTATGGAACAAGATTATCCTGATGTAGAGGTTTCCTATGAATTTGTGGATGCTGTGGCTATGCGTCTTGTGCAGTGGCCAAGTGAATATGATGTACTAATTACCGAAAACCTGTTTGGCGATATTCTGACGGATGAGGCCTCTGTTATTTCAGGATCTATGGGATTAATGCCTTCTGCTTCTATTGGGGAGAGCATATCGTTATACGAACCTATTCACGGATCCTATCCGCAGGCGGCAGGAAAAGATATTGCGAATCCTTTGGCAACAGTATTATCTGCAGCAATGTTATTTGATGGATTGGAATTGAATGATGAAGCCGAGGCAATTCGTATAGCAGTAAATAAGTCGCTATCGGAAGGTATAGTTACTGAAGATCTTGCCGAAGGTGGAAAAGCCTATAAAACCAGTGAAGTCGGTGATTGGCTTGCGTCCCATATTTAGGAAGAAGTACATTTAATTGATCAGGAGAACTTTTGTAGTTCTACATTAATTTTTATAAATATCAAGTTGATATTTATAGTAGATAGTCTGTGCTTATGAAGTTGGATAACTTGGTTTCCAATAATTTTTCCAGAATTTCATTATTTAATTCTGTGTCCTTTGAGGCTACAAACGTCCTAATAGAGAACGACCGCAGTGCATCATGTACACTCAACGTAGCAACAGCGGAATCCTTTCTGCCTGTAAACGGGTAAACATCGGGTCCCCGCTGGCAGGAACTATTCAGATTTACGCGGCATACAAGATTCGCCAGATTATCAATTAAAGGCGCAAGGGTATACACATCACTACCAAATAAACTTACTTGCTGACCATAGTTAGATTCGGCCATATCATCTAATGGTTCTTGAATATCTTCAAATGAAAGAATAGGAATCACAGGTCCAAACTGTTCTTCTTCATATACCTTCATATCCTTGGTTACAGGGTAAAGGACAGCAGGCCAGATATAATTATCAGAATGTTCTCCTCCTTTTGTATTCAGGATCTCCGCTCCTTTATCCAAGGCATCATCAATTAATTCTTGGATGTATGCTGGTTTATCGGGTTCTGGTAAAGGTGTAAGAGTTACACCATTATCCCAGGGATTACCAAATTTAAGTTCATCTACTTTTTTTGAGAATTTTTTAGTAAACTCAGAAACTATATCCTTATGCACATATATCACTTTAAGTGCCGTACAACGCTGGCCATTAAAAGACAAAGCACCAGCTAAACATTCATTTATGGCCAACTCCATATTTGCATCATGTAATACAATAGCAGGATTTTTTGCTTCCAGCCCCAATACAAGTCTCAAACGGTTGCTCTTTGGATGCTGGTATTGCAGTGCATTAGCAGATGAACTATGACCTATCAAAGCCAAGACATCTACTTTACCTGTCTTCATTATAGGCCCCGCAATAGCTCGGCCACGCCCGAATAAGATATTGACAACTCCTTTTGGAAAACTTTCTTTAAATGCTTCGATTAAAGGTGCGATCAAAAGAACCCCTTGCTTGGCAGGTTTAAAAACTGCGGTATTACCCATAATTATTGCCGGAACAAGCAGACAGAAGGTTTCATTCAAAGGGTAATTATAAGGTCCAAGACATAGTACAACACCAAGAGGCCCGCGCCTTATATGGGCATGAACACCATCATTCTTTTCAAATTTCGCTGAATCACGATCTAATTGCTTGTAATCCTCAATAGTATCGTAAATATATTCTATAGTCCTGTCGAATTCTTTTTCAGAATCTGGTAGAGTTTTACCTATTTCCCACATTAAATATTTGACCACCTCATCCCTTTTTGTCTCCATAATACGGACAAACTTCTCCATACATTCTATCCGATCT
>JAHEHU010000217.1 GCA_024639765.1 Eudoraea sp. | reverse complement strand
AAGCTATGAAAGTCTGGGCTATCTCCATGGGCGCCACGCACTATACGCATTGGTTTCAGCCTTTAACAGGAGCTACGGCAGAGAAACACGATGCTTTCTTTGATCTGTCTGGAGATGGAAGACCTGTTGAAAAATTTGGAGGTGCTCAGCTTGTACAGCAAGAACCGGATGCATCCAGTTTTCCAAGTGGTGGTATAAGAAATACCTTTGAAGCAAGGGGTTACACCGCCTGGGATCCTACTTCTCCGGCATTTATTTATGGAACGACACTCTGTATCCCAACGATTTTTGTTTCCTATACCGGAGAGGCATTGGATAATAAGGCTCCACTTTTACGAGCCTTACATGCGGTAGATCTGGCGGCGACAGCAGTGGCTAAATATTTTGATAAAAATGTCTCTAAGGTTCATGCAACCTTAGGATGGGAGCAGGAGTATTTTTTGATAGATAAAGCACTGGCCAGTTCTCGCCCGGATATTGTTCTGACAGGTCGGACGTTAGTTGGACATCTCGCAGCTAAAGGACAACAGTTGGATGATCATTATTTCGGCGTAATACCATTAAGGGCCATAAATTTTATGCGCGATCTGGAAAAAGAATGTACCAGGCTGGGAATTCCTGTTAAAACGAGGCATAATGAAGTAGCTCCAAATCAGTTTGAGCTGGCTCCGGTTTTTGAAGAAGCCAACCTGTCTGTGGATCATAACTTACTTCTAATGGATATTATGGAAAAAGTTGCCGATAGGCACAACTTTAAAGTTCTTTTTCACGAAAAACCTTTCGCCAGAATAAACGGTTCTGGGAAGCATAACAACTGGTCTCTGGAAACAGATACAGGGGTCAATCTTCTAAGCCCGGGTTCTACACCTATGAAAAACCTGCAATTCCTTACCTTTTTTGTGAACACAATAAAAGCTGTTGACACCTTTGAGGAACTGTTGAGATCTTCAATTGCTTCTGCCAGTAATGACCACAGACTGGGTGCTAATGAAGCCCCACCCGCTATTTTTTCAATTTTTATTGGAACACAGCTGAGTAATGTGCTAGATGAACTGGAAGGGGTTTCCAAAGGAAAGCTATCTCCGGAAGAGAAAACGGAACTCAAACTAAATGTAGTAGGCAAGATTCCTGAGATTTTACTTGATAATACGGATAGAAATCGCACCTCACCTTTTGCCTTCACAGGGAATAAATTTGAAATGAGAGGGGTTGGTTCCAAAACCAATTGTGCAAAGCCAATGACTATTCTAAATACAATTGTAGCGCATCAATTAATGGCGTTTAAAAAAGAAGTAGATGTTTTAATTAGCAAAAAGAAATTAAAAAAGGATGAGGCAGTTTTTAATGTTTTAAGGGAATATATCAAGTCTTCCAAAAGAATTCGTTTTGATGGAGATGGTTATAGTGGCGATTGGGAAAAAGAAGCGATAAAAAGAAAGTTAAGTAATAATAAAACTACACCTTCTGCAGTTCAGGTATTGACATCTAAAGAAAGTTTAGACCTTTTTAATAGTATGGACGTAATGAGCACTGTAGAAGTTGAAGCGAGGCAGGAGGTTGAACTTGAGACCTATATTCTTCAAACCCAAATTGAAGGCAGGGTTTTTAATGATCTGGTGTATAGCAATATTATTCCTGCAGCGATCGGATACCAAAACAAAATAATTAAAAATGTTCTCGGCTTAAAAGAGATTTATGGAGCGGCTCATAAAAAATTGTCTGAGGGCCATCTTACTATTATTGAACAGATTGCGGAGCATATAGTAGAAATAAAAAAGAATACCGATGATATGACCAATGCCAGAAAGATAGCCAATAATTTAAAGGATCTTAATAAGAAAGCATACGCTTACTGTGATAATGTTCGACCTTATTTTGATAAAATCAGATATCATTGTGATAAGCTGGAGCAACTAATAGATGATCAGTCCTGGCCTCTGACAAAATACCGGGAACTGTTGTTTATTAAATAAACAAATAATTAAAGCCTGCATTTTGTGGGCTTTTTTTATGGTTTGTCCTATTTTTGCGGAAACCAAAATCCATGGATCCGTCTACTAGCAAACGTTATGACCAGAGAGGAGTTTCCGCCTCCAAGGAAGACGTACACAATGCCATAAAAAATATTGACAAAGGCTTATTTCCAAAGGCATTTTGCAAGATTGTAGAGGATTACCTAACCATGGATGAAGAATACTGTTTGGTAATGCATGCAGATGGAGCAGGCACAAAATCTTCACTCGCATATATGTATTGGAAAGAAACGGGAGATTTGTCTGTTTGGAAAGGTATTGCCCAGGATGCGCTGATCATGAACCTGGATGATCTTTTATGTGTAGGTGTTACAGATAATATTTTGTTATCCTCTACGATTGGGAGAAATAAAAACCTTATTCCAGGTGAAGTCATTTCGGCAATAATAAATGGCACTCAGGAATTAATTGAAGACTTAGCAAATCACGGTATAACCATTTATTCAACGGGCGGGGAAACGGCTGATGTGGGCGATCTGGTCCGTACGATAATTGTTGATTCTACCGTAACAGCAAGGTTAAAACGGACTA
>JAHEHU010000034.1 GCA_024639765.1 Eudoraea sp. | reverse complement strand
TGATTAAAAAAGTAGTTGAAGCCGTTTCTTAAAATATTTCTTTCCATATACAATCCCCAATAGGTCCTGAATCTCATACGTGATCGATAAACTGCGTTCTTGAAAATAGGGGGTCAATAATAAGAAAAAATGAGACCTTAGACTAATAATAAGGCCTAATTAACCATTTTTCAGGTGTACTACAATTTTCGCCTGTAAAAGAAAGAAAAATCTATTCCGGAAGTTCGGCAGATGAAGCGGTAGCATTAGGATCTATTTTCTTTACAAGACCCTGTAAAACCTTACCCGGGCCCACCTCGATGAAGTTGGTTGCACCATCCTTTATCATCTGTTGTACACTCTGTGTCCAACGTACAGGAGAGGTTAGTTGGGCGATCAGGTTTTTTTGTATCTCCCCCGCACTACTTATGGCAGTGGCCGTCACATTTTGGTAGATAGGACAGTTAGGCTCAGAAAAGCTTGTATTTTCAATGGCCGCAGCCAGTTCCTCCCTGGCAGGTTCCATCATGGGGGAGTGAAATGCACCGCCAACAGGCAACACTAAGGCTCTTCTGGCACCGGCATCTTTCAGCTTAGCACAGGCCGCTTCTACGGCCGCCGTTTCACCAGAGATCACCAATTGGCCGGGACAATTATAATTGGCCGGTACAACCACCCCATCAATACTGCTGCATATTCTTTCCACAACCGCATCTTCCAAACTTAAGACCGCAGCCATAGTACTGGGTGCAATGTCACATGCTTTCTGCATGGCAAGGGCCCTTTTAGAGACCAATTGCAGTCCGTCCTCAAATTTTAAAGCACCGTTAGCAACCAGGGCAGAAAATTCACCTAAAGAATGGCCGGCTACCATATCCGGTCTGAAAGCATCACCTAACACCTTGCTCAAGATCACAGAATGTAAGAAGATGGCAGGCTGGGTCACTTTGGTTTCCTTAAGATCCTCGGCGGAACCCTGAAACATCACATCCGTGATTGAAAATCCTAAAATATCATTCGCCTGTTCAAACATGTCCTGGGCCTCCGTGTATTTTTCGTACAGATCGAGTCCCATTCCTGAAAATTGTGCTCCCTGTCCGGGAAAGATATATGCATTCATTGTATTCACTATTTTAGTTTGTAAAAGTACGTATTATTACATTTATACTAGGAAGGTTCGGTAAACCAACTGGCGTATTTAACATAGGAATTGGCAATGCGAATTATCTCCCCTTCACTTAATTCCGGACTAATATCTTTTAATTTCCTGGCGGGCATGCCCCCAAAGACCGTCCCTGGTGGAACTATGGTCCCTTTGGTAAGGACTGCTCCGGCTGCAATGATACTGTTAGACCCCACTACACAATGGTCCATAATAATACTGCCCATTCCTATCAATACATTATCCTCCACCGTACAACCATGAACAATGGCATTATGGGCAATGGAAACATTATTGCCAATGTTTGTTGGGGCTTTCTGGTAGGTGCAATGAATAATGGCCCCGTCCTGCACATTTACCTTATTGCCCATCCTAATGTAGTGCACATCGCCACGGATCACCGCATTGAACCACACGCTGCATTCATCACCCATGACCACATCCCCCACAATAGTGGCATTATCCGCTAGAAAACACTCTTTGCCAAATTTTGGGGTCTTGCCCTTAATTGTCTTAATTATCATAGCACTAAATTCTGGTTAACACTTGTACCCTGCCTGTAGGTTATTCGAAATACGAAAGTAATTCCTTTTTCCTGGAGGCTGACACCATCAGCTCTTTTCCGTTAGAAATGATGACACTTCCCCCTTTCCCTTTTTTATATTTTACCACCTCATTTATATTCACTAAAAAGGATTTATGAATACGTACAAAATGAAATTCAGCGAGCGATTCCTCAAAATGTTTCAAGGTCTTGCTTACAAGGATCTTCTTTTCAGCTAAAAAAATCTCGGTATAATTATCATCTGCTTTGCAATATAGTATATCGGACACATTAAGAACCTGGAAACCATCTTGTTGTGGCAGCGTGATCTTTCCTTCAACTTTTTGAAGTGTTGAAGATAAAACCTTGCCCTGTAGCATCTCCTCCCTGGAAATAATTTCCTCCACATAGGCAACCGCTTTAACTAGTTCATCTATGTTTATAGGCTTCATAAGGTAATATGCGGCATGCTGGTTCAGTGCCTCCATGGCATACTGGTCATAGGCCGTAACAAAAACCGTTTCAAAATTCCTGTCTGGTAACTCCTCCAGTAGATCGAAGGCATTTCCAAATGGCATCTCCACATCCAGGAAAACCACATTTGGCGACTCCCTTTTAATAAGCACAATACCTTCTGCCACGGTTCCTGCTTCGCCCAAAACTGTGACCTGGTTACAGTAATTCCGGAGATAATTACGAATAATTTCCCTGCTGCTAACTTCATCATCAATGATCACCGCTCGTAAGCTCATTGGTTTTTATTTAATGTTAAGATTACCCGGGTTCCGGTGCCATCGTCTTTCAGATCCCGGACCTCTACAGCAATGTTATGCTCGTACATATCATTCAAAATGGCTATTCGTTTTTTAATGTTACGCATGGCCGTAGACCGCTGTTTTTTTTGATGCTGTGTTTTAATTGCGGCCGACTTTTTCCTTCCTATACCGTTATCTTCTATGCAAATCTCAAGGCTTTCACTATTTTTTTGAGCAATATGTATTTTAAGTAACCCTTTCGTTTCCCTATAGCGAAGTCCGTGCCAAATGGCATTTTCTATATACGGTTGCAATAGCATTGGCGGTATTTTATAAGCCTCTCTGTTAATAGACTCCTCTACCTCAAAGCTATATGTAAATTTATCAGGGAACCTGGAATGCTCCAGTTTCAGATATAGTTCCAGTAGTTCTATCTCCTTGGTAAGAGCAATAAAATCTTCTTCAGAATTTTCAAGAACCGACCGCATCAGCGTGGAAAAATCGCTTAAATACCTATTGGCACTTCGCTCATCGTGTTTGGAAATATAGCTGTTGACAGAATTCAGGGCATTAAAGATAAAATGAGGATTCATTTGCGATCTAAGCGATTTTAATGCCAACAGGTTATTAGCCAGTTTTTGTTTTTGAGTACTCCTGTAGAAAAAGAAGGCTGCGAGCGACATTAAACCCATCCCAAATAACAAGGAATAAATGATCCACAGTTGCCTCTTGTTACTTTCCTCTGTTAATCGCTGCTGTGCCAGTGCCAGATCATATTTACTTTGTGACAACTCCCGCTCTTGTTCCAATCCCGTAATACGATTCTGAGTTGCGGCAATTTCTCGATTTATACGAGCTGCCCGGGCTATTTCCTGTTCCTTCCTAACGTATAAGGTATCTACAACAGCAACATATTTTTGATAGGTCTCCAACGCCCTGTCAAAATTACCCTGGCGACGGTATACCTCAGACAATTTCCTTGTGGCATCTTTTTGAACAACCAGATCCTCCTCCCGGCCTGCCGTTTCAATGCTCCGTTCCAAATAGGGAACCGCCTCATCATACTTATCCTGCGCTATATAAGCATTGGCAATTTTATAGTTGATACGCTGACTGCTTATAGAGTCGGCACTTTTTGAGCTTCCAATTTCCTTGCTGGCTGCTGAAGGAATTTGCTCTATTTCTGCTAAGCTGCTTTTCCGAAGCTGTATCTCATCATCAAACTGATTTCTTTTATTCAAAAAATCGGCTACCTTCTCTTTTTCCTGAATGGCTCTTTTTGGGGTCTGTTTCTGGGCCTCTCGCAAGGAATTATCATAATAGGCATTTGCTTCTTCCAAACGATTCGCACGTGCATACGCATCTCCAATTTTCGAATTCAGGTCGGGAATTTTTGGACCTATCTGGTTTTTTGTCGCAATTTTCAATCCTTCCTGATAATAGGCCACCGCTCTATTAGTATCTCCCATTCCTGAATGGGCTACCCCTAAATTTTCATAAATCTCCACACGTTGGTAAGGCACAAGAGCCGTATTTTTTTCCAGCGGTGTTAGGATGTTTATCGCTTCTTCCCATTGACGGTTTGCAATATAAACCTTCCCCAGGTCGAGAGCAGTTCTACTGCGGTAATCCGCTTCTAAGGCATCTTTGTAATTCGCAATAGCAAGGTCTAATTGCTGGTAGTAATTATACACCTCAGCGAGCACAACAAGAGATTCTGCCAATTCCTTTTTATTTCCCCTATTCCCTAATTCTGCAATGGAGTTGGCTATATAATTTATACTTTTTTCAATATTGGTCGCCTTAAACATCCTTGCCGAATCCAAATATGCCCTATGACGGGCAATACCAGCCACAGAAAGGGCATTTTCTGTTCTGCCGGGGAGAATTTCGCTATCCTCTACCAACACGGTGATCTTATCGTCACTTTGAACGGTGTGGCTTACAGTCTCAAATTCAGTGCTGGTAAATGTTAGAACATCGCCTATTGCCGCCTTAATTGTAAATTCGCCCAGGGCATTCGTAATTGCATAGTTTCCCTGGTTAGACATAACTTCTACTCCTGCGATAGGAACATTGCTATTCTTCTCTTTGACAGTCCCTTCAATGCTTAATTCCTTTCTCTGATTTTGAGTCTGGGAGCTGGCATTAAAAACGATCAATGACATTACCAATACAAAAAGTGATTTCATTGGCATGATTTATATTATTAGGATAAACTTAGTCCATTTGAATCGTTTTAAAAAATGGTCTATAAGCCGATCTGGGCAACAAACTCATACTTTTTCGTACTTCCCGAAAGCAACAGACCAGTTCCCTCATTCGGATGCCCTGTTCACTCATTGCCGGTTTTTTTAGAAAAAGTTGCACTGTAC
Organism: Eudoraea sp.; assembly: GCA_024639765.1. Taxonomy (GTDB): domain Bacteria; phylum Bacteroidota; class Bacteroidia; order Flavobacteriales; family Flavobacteriaceae; genus Muriicola. Next base: position 21,028 of record JAHEHU010000034.1, on the reverse strand, counting down.
TTTTCCGGTATTATCATAACCCATTAAATAAAAAACAAATGAAAAAGTATGCCCACAAAACAATGATGCTCTTGTTAATATTATTCATAGGAACAAGTTTTGCTCACAAGGATAGTATGGAAGAAAGATTTTCACCTGAAGATATTCAGGATACCCGGGAACCTAAAATATATTCCCGCCAGCCTGTGGTGAAAATTGCTTTGTTATTAGATACCAGTAATAGTATGGACGGACTCATCAATCAGGCCAAATCACAGCTCTGGGACATCGTCAATCAATTTGCGTATGCCAAATGTGGCAACAATAGTCGTCCCGGCCTGCAGATAGCACTTTACCAATATGGCAATGATGATCTTGCCTCCCAGGAAGGTTATATTCAACAGGTACTAGGATTCAGCAACGACCTGGATAAGATCTCTGAAAAGTTATTCTCTTTAACTACCAATGGAGGCGAAGAATATTGTGGGGAAGTAATCCACCAGTCTTTACGCCAATTAGACTGGGGCAAAAATCCGGATGATCTGAAAATGATATTTATCGCAGGCAATGAACCTTTTACACAGGGTAGAAAAGATTTCAGACAATCAGTCTTAAACGCCAAAGAAAAAGATGTTATAGTAAATACCATCTTTTGTGGAAGTTATGCACAGGGTATCAATACTCATTGGCAGGAAGGTGCCTTGCTTGCCGGAGGAGAATATATAGCCATTGACCATAACAGGCAGGTTGTGCACATTAATACACCCTATGACAAAATTATCATAGAACTGAACGCTCAATTAAACAACACTTATGTTTCCTATGGTGCACGAGGTGTAAGCAGAATGGCCATGCAGGTTGTACAGGATGATGAAGCTATGCAACTGGAAGAGGCGGTGGCTGTAAAACGCGCGGTTAGCAAAAGTTCCGGGTATTACAAAAACGCCGAATGGGATCTTGTGGACGCTTCTTCAGAAGACGATTTCGATCTGGGTAAAGTAAAAAAGGAGACCCTGCCAGAGGCCCTGAAAGGAAAATCTGAGGTTCAGATCAAAAAATACCTAACCGATAAAAAAGCCGAACGCCAACGCATACAAAAGGAAATACAAGAGGCGAATGCAAAACGGGAGGCTTATCTGGCTAAAAATCAGAAAAACGAAACCGGAGAACTGGAGCAGGCCATGCTAAAAGCCATCAAAAAGCAGGCTGCTCAAAAAAATCTGTATTGGGAGTAATAGTACGGAAAGTCAAATTACAGGACCTTAAACTAATATTTGGGGTCCTTTTTTTAATTGGCAGCAGGACAAAAACAATCGAATCTGTTCTGACGTTCCGGACCAAAATCGTACCCCAGTGTGATCTGGTGGAAACCTCCATTATCAAATCGGATATCTCCATTCTGATACGAGTAATTATAAGAAAACATAAAGCGGTTGTAGTTTAATCCTATAATTGGTGTGAATAACTGTAAGCGCTGCTCCCCAAACTGCCCATTGGCCTGGTACTGAGCTCCATCAAAACTCCTGCGATAGGAAAGTCCGGCCCATACCGTGCCAAAGGAAACATCCCTGTAAACCTTCGCATTAAGATCTACAGTTTCTTCCTCAGTAAATTCAGTGATCTGAAACAAAACGGAAGGTTCTATGCGCCATTCCGATTTACCAAATATGTAGCCTACGGAGAACAAATACCGCCTCAGATTATCAAACTCAATAGCCGTGTAAAGATCTCTTCCGCTGCCCAGTGCATTCAATAAGGTAGCGTGGGCATAGAATTCCATATAATTATATGACATGCCAAAATCCACATTGAAATATCCTACACTGTTTCGAGCACCTGAAATTATTGGATCCGGGATAACCGACCTGAATTCTGTTTCATCCAGGCTGCTGAGTATAAACCCTGCACTAAGTCCAAAAGAAAGCTGATTAAGCACTCTGATATCTTCTCCAAATTGCAAATGATGGGCATATGTGGCCTTTAAGCCTGTTTGCGAGTGGTAACCATTCGCATCATTGAACAAGATAACACCAGCCCCACTGGGGCTATCCCCTAGCCTCCAATTAACACTTAATGTCTGCAAATTGGGTGCTTCATCTACATTGAACCATTGTTTCCTGGCCGTAAGGCGTACTTTACCTCCTAGCCCTATACCTGCCATAGATGGGTGCACCAAATAGTAATTATCCGATAAATAATCAAAATATACTGGTATGCCCTCTTGTGCATTAGAATTACTAATGAAGCCGAGGCAGGCGAATAAAATAAAAAAGAGTTTTCTCATCTAAGATGGGACAAAGTGAATGGCTGTATGATCAAATATAATGTATAACGGCTTAAAGCGAACATTATTATATGCTTGGTAGCATGAAAAATGGTTGTATTTTTGCACAAAATTATCAGCATGAAAGAGTACGTAATAACTGTAAAGGAAACCAACACTCCTGCAATCCTAAAATTTGAGACCAATCACTTTCTTACAACCAATACTAATTATGAGTTTAAAAACATAGATGAGGCCAAAGCTTCACCTCTGGCTCAGCAACTCTTCCACCTGCCCTTTGTAAAGACCGTTTACATTTCTGGTAATTTTATTGCCCTGGAACGTTTCGATATTGTAGCATGGGAGGATGTACAAAATGAAGTTGCTCAGCAATTAGTAGAGTACCTTAATTCTGGCGGCCCAGTGATCCTCGAAGAAACGCCGGCAACTAAGGTGGCCATAACCCTTTATGCAGAAGTAACCCCAAATCCGTCTGTGATGAAATTTGTGGCCAACAAGAAATTAGTGCCTGCCACTTTTGAATTTAAGAATATAGATGAGGCCAGGGATTCTGAACTAGCTAAAGCACTTTTCCATTTTCCTTTTGTAAAGGAAGTATTTATGGATGAGAACTATATTTCTGTGACCAAGTATGAAGTGGCCGATTGGAATGACATTACTATGGAACTTCGGGAAATGATACGCGTTCATATCTCAGAAGGGAAAGAAATTGTATCTGCAACGGCAGGGACAACTCAAGGTAACAAAGCTCCCGGGAAGGAGGCAGCAATTGTCTCGGACGATGAAACCTCACAGCAGATCATACAGATTCTGGAAGAATATGTAAAACCAGCTGTTGCCATGGATGGGGGAAATATTCTATTTCAATCCTATGATGAGGCGCAAAAGACAGTGAACGTCATCTTACAAGGTGCTTGCAGTGGCTGTCCTTCTTCTACTTTTACCCTAAAAAATGGTATTGAGACCATGTTGAAAAACATGATGGGTGATAAGGTAAATGAAGTTGTAGCAATCAATGGGTAATACCACTTTGAATATTTGCAAATTCTTCAAATTCTTCGGACCTTTAAAAGAACCATAAAAAGTAAGTATCATGGCAATTTTAAAAGTAATAGAAGTACTGGCAAATTCTGGCGAAAGCTGGGAAGATGCTACCCAAAAAGCCGTCACACAGGCCTCCAAGTCGGTAAAAAATATTCGTTCTGTCTATGTGAACGAGCAAAGTGCCACCGTAAAGGATGGGAAATTAGACGACTATAGGGTAAATGTTAAGATCACTTTCGAAGTGAAGTAGGTCTTCCAAAAAATGCAGAAAGCACCTTCACAGGTGCTTTTTTTTTGAACAATTTATAACGTCATATACTTTGAATACTCCCAGACCACATACTAATGCCCTGATACGGGAAACCAGCCCGTATCTGTTGCAGCATGCGCATAATCCTGTTAACTGGAATGCGTGGAATACAGAAGTACTTACCCAGGCCAAAAAAGAGAACAAGTTACTATTGATCAGCATAGGCTATGCTGCATGCCACTGGTGCCATGTGATGGAACATGAGTGTTTTGAAGATGAGGAAGTAGCTATGGTAATGAATCGGCATTTTGTGAATATCAAGATAGATAGGGAAGAAAGACCAGATGTAGACCACATCTATATGGATGCATTACAGATGATGACCGGCAGTGGTGGCTGGCCACTGAACATCGTGGCTTTGCCAGATGGCCGACCTTTCTGGGGTGCTACCTACGTAAGGAAGAACGATTGGATGTCGGTGTTGAAGCAATTAGCTGAACACTACACTACCAACACTGAAAAGGTCATAGACTATGCAGAAAATATGGCCAGAGGTCTTCATTCTATCAATCTCATACCCACTCCGGAAAAAGAGGAAACGATCACAAAGGAAGACATAAAAGAGGCTGTTTTGCAATGGTCACAATACTTTGATACCTTTTTGGGAGGGCATAAGCGGGCTCCCAAATTTATGATGCCCGTGAATCTGAATTTCCTTTTACACTATGCAACCTTATTTCAGGATACGGGTATACATGAGTATGTCCATACCACACTTACCCGTATGGCCTATGGAGGTATTTATGACCAGCTGGGAGGAGGGTTTTCCCGTTATTCAGTAGATACCAAATGGCATGTTCCACATTTTGAAAAAATGCTATATGACAATGCCCAATTAATTTCCTTGTACGCCAAGGCCTATGGAGCCAATGGCAATGATCTATACAGAAAAGTGGTTGATGAAACTATTTCTTTTGTTGTAAAGGAGCTGATGTCCCCAGAGGCCGGATTTTATTCTTCCCTGGATGCCGATAGTCTTGATCCCAAAGACACCCTTAAAGAAGGAGCATATTACGTATGGACAAAAGCAGCACTGGAAAAATTATTGCAGGACGACTTTGCCCTTTTTAAAGACTATTACAATATAAATTCCTATGGCTTTTGGGAAGAGGAACTGTACGTCCTGATTCGGGATGCCAATGATGAAGAGATTGCTCAAAAACACGGAATAACTGTTGAAACCCTCAATAAAAGGATTGAAAAATGTAAGAAACACTTGTTAAAAGAGCGAGAATTACGCCCAAGACCAAGATTGGACGATAAGATATTAACTTCCTGGAATGCTTTGATGATCAAGGGATTGGCCGATGCATACCGCTATCTAGGCACTAAAGAATATCTGGTCTTAGCAAAGAAAACGGCCGCTTTTCTAGAAAAATGTATCCTTAAAGAGGATGGAAGCCTTTACCATAACCACAAGGAAGGAAAGAGCACTATTGAAGGATTTCTGGAAGACTATGCCACCCTGATAGAGGCCTGGCTGGCTTTATATGAGGTGACTTTTAATGAAGATTGGCTGAATAAATCCAAAGCATTGATGAACTATTGCCTGGCTCACTTTTTACAGAAAGAAAGTGGCTTATTCTATTTTACCTCCAGCAATCAGGAAGTTACGGTAAGAAGGTCTGTTGAAACTGCCGATAACGTGATACCTGCTTCCAATTCTATCATGGCTCATTGCTTATTCAAACTATCCGGCTATTATCCAGAGGCTAGCTATGCTTCCCACTATGATAAAATGTTGACGCATATGAAAGAGAGTATCCTAAAAACTCCCAATAGCCATGCTAATTGGCTTCAATTGCCGTTGTTTCAAATATTTCCTTTCAAAGAAGTTGTGATCGCCGGAAAATCTTACCAGGAGTATGGGTCAATCATAAGGCGTCATTATCTACCAAATATGCTTCTGGCCGGGACAGAAAAAAAAGGAACCCTCAGCCTTTTTAAAAACAGGTTAGATCCTAAGAAAACGAACATCTATGTATGCGAAAATGGAGTATGCCAACTTCCTGTGTCTTCCACAAATGAAGCACTTGCCATGCTTTAGCCCTGTGATTAACTTAACAAGACTTTAGAGCAAAATATTTGACAATCCTCCTAATTTTCCTTTGCTTTGCACCCAAAATAAAAAAATATGGCATCATTCTCAGAATATACCGAATATTTGGACCAGGGCCTGCAATGGGTCATGGATATCCTTCCAAACCTTATAACAGCCACCATTATCCTGATTGTAGGGTATTGGGTGGTAAAATTTATCAACAGGCTGGTTCGTAAATTTTTTGAAAAAAAAGACTACGATCTTGCACTGGAGTCCTTCCTTCAAAGCTTTATCAATATTGCTTTAAAACTATTACTCTTTGTACTGGTCATAACCCAGTTGGGCGTTAAATCATCCTCCCTGGTGGCACTGGTAGGAGCCGCTGGTTTAGCAGTTGGTCTTGCCCTGCAAGGATCACTTTCCAATTTTGCGGGAGGAGTACTTATTCTGGTCTTTAAACCTTTTAAGGTGGGCGACTTTATTTCAGCTCAAGGGGTTGATGGTACAGTAAAAGAGATCACTATTTTTACCACAAAACTTAACACATTTGGAAACCAGTTAGCCATCCTTCCTAATGGCCAGCTCTCCAATAATAATATCATTAACTACAATGCCGAAGAAACCCGCAGGGACAAGATCGATATTGGGATAGGATACGGTTCAAACATCAAAAAAGCGAAAGATATTTTGTTAGCTATCTGTTCCTCTCATGAAGGGATTTTAGAAGATCCTGCACCAGCTGTCTTTGTAGGTGAATTAGCCGATAGTTCAGTGAATTTAACGCTAAGATTTTGGGCAAAGAATGAAGATTTCTGGGCAGCTCACTTTTTTGTGATAGAAGAGACCAAAGCTCGTTTCGACAAAGAAGGTATTGAGATCCCTTTCCCACAATTGGATGTACATCAGAAAGGATAGGTACTTGTTCTTCTTAAATAGAAGAGCACCTTATTTCTTCTTTTGTTGAAGTATAAAATCCTTTAAATAATAGGGTTCAAAATAAGCGACATCTTCAAAAGACCCTTGCTGAAACTTTTGGTAGGCCTCCTCAGACATGGTCCTGGAGGTAGGGACGAGGGTATCGTCAAAAGAAAAGTTGAGATGGGTAAGGACTTCTTTGCATTTGGAAGCACCACTCCCCACGAGATGTACCTTCCCCTTTTCGGCAAATTCTTTAAAAGAGGAGGCTTCTATGATCACAGCTCTGGTAGGCTTTACCTCTTCATGTGCTGCGTTAAAAACCGCAGCATAGACCTCCATCCTTCTTGCATCTAACATAGAAATAATGACCCCTGACGAGACCTCTTTCTGCAAAGCTATTCCTCTCAGGGTTCTGGTGGAGATCAGTGGAATGCCTAGAGCATAGCATAGCCCTTTGGCAGCAGACACTCCTATTCGTAAACCGGTATAAGAGCCCGGACCTTTACTTACGGCAATAGCCTTAAGCTGTTGCAGGGATACACCTGCTGCTTCTAAAACGTCCTTTATAAAAAGATGGAGCTGTTCCGAATGAGAAAAAGAAGGACTGTTGTGTTCCTTATAAGCCAAAAGCTCCCCTTCCCTGGCAAGGGAAACAGAGCAATTGGTAGATGCTGTTTCTAACTGTAAGATCAAGGCCATAAGGCCACAAAGATAAGTTAGTTTAAAACAATTGGAAGTCCATAGAAAAATTCTAAGACCTTAATCCTAAATATATAATTGTACTTGTTGCGGATCACCTCGGCCTCAGCATTGTCTACCCTGGACTGGGCCTGACTAAAATCGAAAGCGTTCATGAGGCCCACATCAAAACGATCCTTGGTATAATCATAGGCTAGCCTTCGTGCATCAAGGGTTTTTTGAGATGCTTCATATGCCTTTGCAGAGTTTTCTACATCTACGTAGGCTTGATTAATGGTGGTTTCGAGATTTAGTTTGGTCTGTTCCAGTTGCAATTTAGCCTGTTCCACACTTATCTCAGAGCGTCTTATGTTATTACGTGTACTAAATCCATTAAAGATAGGAATGTTCAACTGTGCCCCATAAGAGATACCATCGTTGATCCATAGCTGATCTTGAAAAGCGATCTTTTCACCTGTGAAAGGATCACGTGTTTGATCAGAGTATCGGGTATTGTAGTTAAAAAAAGCTCCGATCGTTGGGTATACGGCCCCTTTGGCTATATCCAGGTCCTTTTCAGCTAGATCAACGCCGGTTTCAGAAAATTTAATGTCGTTTCGAAACGTCAATGCCTTGTCAAAGATCACTTTAGGCGAATATTTAAGGATATCCGATGGCGGAACATTAAAGTCTTCATCAGCAATATCGAAATTCTCATAATCTGTTATCTGAAGGAGTTGAGCAAGGGCAATTCGTGATAACAATACCAAATTTTCATTATTGATGATCGTCTGCTCCTGCGTAGCCGCCGTTGCTTCTACTTCCAAAAGGTCCCCTCTTGGCACTACCCCCGATTCCACGAGTTCCTTGGTACGCTTTAAATCCTCCACGGTTACGGCATATTGAGCCTTGGCAACCTTTAAAGATTCTTTATTGGAAAGAACATTAAGGTAGTTATTCGCCACATTAAGCCTAATATCGTCTACCAGATCATCCAGTCGATATTGGTTCGCAATTTCATTAATTTTTGCCCTGTTCATCCTGTGAATATTTCGTAATCCATTGAACAAAGTAACACTAGAAGTTACGTTGGCACTGGCTGAAAATATAGTTGCAGACACAAACCCGTTGGTAGTAGGATCCAGAATAAGTCCTGTATTACCTGATGTACTGGTTTGTGCATTTAAATTGGGAAGCATATTTCCCAAGGCATCTGATTTGTCTATCCTTGCATTCTCCAGATCTAATTCAAATTGCTCAATGGTGAGGTTATTATCTACTGCAAATGTGACACATTCCTCCAAGGTCCATTTTCTCATTTGTGCGGAAACTGTTACCACCGCCAAAAGGAATAATAGTATGGATGTTTTAAATCTCATGGTCTCGTTTTTTGATTGCTTATTTTTTGATTTATCGTTAGTTTGATCAAGCGTCAGATTCCTCTTCTTCTTCACCTTTTTTGATTGGCTCTGTTTTGTTCCAGATCTTCACATTATCTTCTTTGGTAAGGCCGGAAACAATTTCAACGTTCACCCCGTCCGAAATACCTATTTCAATGTCTTTTCGTTCAAATTTCTGATCTCCCACAGAAAGCTCCACGTAAGGCTTGTCTGTTTCCTTGTCGAATTGTAGCAACGCTTCAGGGATCACCAGAATACTATCTTTTTTCTCCAACGTAAGAGAGGCGTTGGCACTATATCCGGCTCTGATGAAGATGGAATCATTCACTTGTACATCCCCTTCAATTTTAAATTGAACGGCACCGGCTTCTTCCACACCTTTTGGCGCAATGAATTTTAGTTTTGCTTCAAACTTTTGATCCTCAATAGCTCCTAAGCTAATTTCTAAGGGCATCCCTAGTTTTAGTTTCCCAACTTCACCTTCATCCACCCTTCCTTCGAAGATCATTTGGCTAAGATCTGCAATGGTGGCTATGGTGGTCCCATCGTTAAAGTTATTACTCTGGATGACCTGGTCGCCTTCTTCAACCGGTATCTCCAAAATAGTACCATTCACAGTCGCCCTAATATTTGTATTGGCACTAGAAGAACCTCCGGCAGAACCTCTTCGGATGATCTGATAGTCTGCCCTGGAATTCTCCAGTTCGAGAACCGCCTGGTCATAGCGCAACTTAAGATTATTAAAATCCTGGCTGGATATTACCCCTCTGTCAAACAATTGTTTATTACGATCGTACTCAATTTTTACATTGTTGAGAGCAGCTTCTGCATTTCTCACTCGCCCACTGGCTGAGTTCAGCGCCTGCTCGTTAGGAACAACTTTGATGACTGCAATAAGATCACCTGCTTCTACCGGATCTCCTTCTTCCATATAGATCTTATCAATGATCCCGGATATTTGGGGTTTGATCTCGATCTCATCCTGTGGGATGACCTTTCCGGTTGCCACCGTTTTCTTTTCAATACTGGAGATAAAAGGGTTCTTGGTATCATAGGTGATGGCTCCTTTACTATTCGACTTTATAAAAAATGCCGCTGCCCACAAAGCTCCCAGGACAAGGACTGCAATTAGTCCGTATTTTACATATTTGTTCATTTTCTTACTGTGTTATTTAAAGTTGTTAGTTATTACTCTTCTCGCAAGGCATCTATGGGTTTTATGCTCACCGCGCGTTGCGCCGGGATAAGACCAATTAATGTGCCTAATACTACCATTACCAATAAGGCACCAATAACCAGGGGTATGGGTACTGTAGGATTGGTATATGGGAAATCTATATCTTGAGTCATGTTGTTGATTAAATTCAATATTCCGGCTCCCATGATGATCCCTATGATCCCCGCGATCATGGTAAGGAAGACAGATTCTAAAATGATAAGTGATCGTACTTCCCTTGGCGTGGCTCCTAATGCCCTGCGTATTCCCAATTCTTTTGTCCGTTCTTTCACAGAGATCAATAGAATATTCCCAATACCGATTACCCCGGCTAAAATGGTAGCAAGGCCTACGATAAGTGAAACAAAGGTGAGCCCGTTTGCAAAACCCATAATTTTATTAAAGACCTCACCTAAATTAAAAGCACCAAAGGCCCGTTCATCATCAGGGTGCACTCTGTGGATACTTTTTAGGACAGATTTAATGTCTTTTTCTACCTGCACAACATCGGCATCATCATAGGCAGCGATCGTAAAGTACTGGGCATTATCTCCGGTGTTATAAAGTTTTTTAAACGTTGCAAATGGAATATAGATATCCCCATCAGTACCAAATGGCGTTGTTTGAGTAAACTTATGAACCCCAACCACCTGAAAATAGATACCATCGATCCTTATATAACCTCCAATAGGATCTTCATCTTTTTCAAACAATTCCTGCTGAGTTCGTTCTCCAATAACACAGACTTTCCTGGCCTGTTCTTCATCCTCATCATTGATAAAGCGACCATTGTCATAAATTTTTTGAGTGGCCATTTTGGCAATCACAGGAAAATATCCATAAACCGGGTAACTATTCGATTTTAGACCTCTCACGCCCTGTGCTGCTTCACCTCCAAAAACTCCCTTGGTATTTACCGGGGCTATATATTGTATTTCAGGAACCCTGTTTTTTAAGGTAATTGCATCTCCCACTTTGATCCTTAATCGCCTTCCTGTTTTATAACCGGCGTAAGGCATGCTGGTAGATTGAGACCATGCCCAGATACTATTCTTCGCAACGGTCTCAAAATTTCTTTCAAATCCATTATCCAGCCCCTTAGATGCTCCTGCCAGGACGATATAGATAAAGATCCCCCACAATACCCCTATAACGGTAATTATGGTCCGGGTTTTATTCTTTCCGATAGAACCGAAGATCTCTTGCCAGGTATTTTTATCAAATAAAAATTGCATATTAATCGTCTCTAAGTGCTACAATCGGTTTTATTCTTGCTGCGCGTTTGGCAGGGACATAGCCCGCTAAACTTCCAAAAAGGATAAGAACCAGCGTTGCTGAAATAGCAAGCCCTGTTCCAATTCCGGGGTTTAAAATAAAGTAGTCGTCCATTAGCTTGTCCCCAAGGGTACTTAGAAGTGCCATCCCAATGATCATTCCCAAAAAACCGGAAATAGTGGTAATAAAGATAGATTCTAACAGAATCACCGAGATCACGGAACGTGGGGTAGCTCCAATCGCCTTTCGGATCCCAATTTCCTTGGTACGCTCTTTTACCACATAGACCATGATATTGCTGATCCCGATGATACCGGCGATGATGGTTCCAAATGCAACTAAGGCTGCAATGATGGCAAGGACACCGGCAAAATCCTGGTTTTGCTTTAAATTATCTGCCACATTACGAACAAAAAAACCGTTTTCGTCATCCGGACTGATGTATTTCTTGTCCTTCAGATATCTTTCAAGACTTCGCTGAAAGGCCATGGCTCCTGTATACCCCAATTCTTCTTTAAAGCCAATAACGATCTGGTCTATTTTATCCGTATTCTTTTCAATTAATTGACGGGTAGTATAGGGAATATAAAGTTGCCTCTCTTCATTATCACCACCATCATCCTGAAAAACACCGACTACCTTAAAAACACTTCCTCCTACATCTATGTATTTCCCCATTGAGTTCATGGACCCAAACAAATCTTGTTCTACCAACCTACCAATAACTGCATTCTTGGTCTTGTTCTTAACGTCTTCCTGGTTAATATAACGCCCCTTCATCATAATGGTCTTCTCCGCAAATTGCTGACCCCAGTCTACCCCTATGGTTGTGTAATTATTAGACTCTTCCTTATATTTTACCAAAGCACTGCGAAAAATTCTAGGAGAGATATACTCCAAGAACATCGGGAAGTCATTTTTGATATCCGCCAGGTCATCATTTTCAAATTCTATTCGCCTTAATGATTTATATCCCTTATAAGGAATAGAAGTTCTACCCGGGAAAACATACATGACATTTGTGGCGTCCTGGGAGAAGAAAAATTCAAAGGTATTCTGCAAACCATTGGTCATTCCTACAAGTCCCACGAAGATCAGGATCCCTAAAGAAACGGTAAATCCCGAAAGAACTGTCCGAAGTTTGTTCTTTCGAATGGTGAGAAATATTTCCTGCCAGGTGTCCCTACTAAACATTTGCGGTAGCTCTAACTTGTTTTACTTTTTCGTCTTTTACGATTACGCCATCCTTAAGGTGAATGATACGTTTACACATCTGTGCAATATCGGGTTCATGAGTTACAACCAGGATGGTATTCCCCTGATCATTGATCTTTTGAATAAGATCCATTACCTCATAGGAAGTAGTACTATCCAATGCCCCTGTTAACTCATCTGCCAACAACACCTTAGGCTCTGCCACCATAGCCCTTGCTATGGCCACCCGTTGCTTTTGCCCTCCCGAAAGTTCACTAGGTAAGTGATGAGACCATTCTTTTAGGCCTACCTGTTCCAAGTATTTCAGGGCTTTTTCCTGTCGCTGTTTTCTCGGCATCTTTTGATAATACAAAGGAAGCGCTACATTCTCAAGAGCCGTTTTATAATTTATCAGATTAAATGATTGGAAAATAAATCCAAGGAACTTGTTGCGGTAATTGGCCGCCTTGGTCTCATTGAGATTTTTGATCGGAATCCCATCCAGAATATATTCCCCTTCATCCGCCTCATCAAGCATCCCAAGTATATTCAGTAAGGTAGACTTTCCGGATCCTGACGAACCCATGATGGCCACCAATTCACCTTCTTTACAGGAAAAGTTGATTCCTTTAAGAACATGCAGGGAATTACTTCCCATCTTATAAGATTTATGAAGATCCTTAATTTCAATCATGGTTAGTGCTTTTAAGTTTGATTGCCAATCGAACGATAAGACTAGCAAGTTGTTGATTTGTTACAGATAATACTCGAAAAATTTTGTTAAAATACCCTACCCATCATATCCCTCTGACTCCAGGGCATTCCAAACCTTGATCTTGTCTTCGGCACTCAATCCGGACTTTATCTCCACATAGATGCCATCACTGATCCCTAATTCCAATTCTTTCCGGCTAAATTCCTGATCTCCTGTCGCAATTTCAACAAAAGGTTTTTTGGTGTCAGAATCGAATTGCACCAAGGCCTCTTTGATTGCGAGCACACTATCTGCACGAGCTAATATAATAGAGGCATTGGCACTTAATCCTGCCCTGATAAATACCGTATCCCCTTTATTCAGTGTTCCTTTTATTTCAAATTGAATAGCCCCATTCTCGGCTTTTCCTTTTGGGGCAATATAATCTAGTACAGCATCAAAAACTTTGTTTTCTATGGCCCCTACGGTGATCTCTAAAGGCAGGTCCTCTTTTATCTTACCAACTTCAGACTCATCTACCTTTCCTTCAAAGATCATCTTGTTCACATCAGCGATGGCCGCAATGGTAGTTCCTTCGTTAAAGTTGTTACTCTCAATTACCTGATTCCCTACCTCTACCGGAACTTCAAGCACCATGCCGCTTACCGTAGCCCTGATAAGTGTGTTGGCTGCATTACTTAGTCCACTGGTGGTCCCTGTCTGCACAATATCATAGCGCTTATTAGCCGCAGAATAGGCTTGTTTTGCCTGGTCATAGGTCACCTGGGCCCTTTCCATATCAACTTTTGAAACTACCCCTTTTGAAAATAATTCACTTTGTCGCTCAAAATTTCGCCTTTGATCATCCAGACTGATCCTGGCATCCTCAATCCCATTTTTGGCATCATTTAGTGCATTTAAATTAGGTACCACCTTTATCTTGGCTATCAGATCTCCTGATTTTACAAAATCGCCACCCTCTACGTAGATCTCTTGTATAACACCTGAGATGTTGGGCTTAATGAGCACCTCTTCCAGTGGCAGGATACTGCCGGTAGCAACAGTTTTTCTAATGATAGTTCGTGTTTCTGCCTGTTCAGTATCGTATACAACAGGATCCTCAGCGTTTTTTTGATATAAGTAGATCATAGATCCCCCAAATGCGAGTACTATGATCAACAAGGTGATGATGGTGATAGATTTTTTCATTTTTAATAATGTTATTTTGATTGATATGTTTTACTCTGTTCTAAGGGCATCTATAGGTCTTACTTTTATAGCACTTTGAGCGGGGATAAATCCTGCCAGCAGTCCTGAAATAATCAGGATCACAAGCGCTGCCGTTACCACCCCCAGATTGACACTTGGATTCATAAACATGTCTACCGGACCATTAGCATCTAACAAAGCATTTACACCATATATGAATAAAGCACCGAAAACAATTCCGGCCATACCGGAGATTATGGTCAGAAAAATTGATTCTAAGAGGATTTGTTTTTTTATAGACCACGGATCCTCCCCCAGCGCCCTTCTGATACCTATTTCCTTGGTACGTTCCTTTACCACGATCAACATAATATTACTCACCCCGATGATCCCGGATAACAGCACTAAAACCCCAACGAAATATCCAATAAAACTCATAGCTCCAAAGAGGCTTTCCACCCTGTTATATTCCTGATATAGGTCAAAAAATCCTACGGCTCTGGTGTCTTCCGGATGTACCTTATGGACTTTCTTCATCTCATTAATTATATTTGTTTTCATGTTTGTGATAGGATACCCATCATTTGCCGTGATAGACATCCAGCCTACATCATTACCCCTATTAAAGGCTTGCGAAAATGCCGTAAAAGGTACATAGATCTCCTTTTGTCCTTCTTCTCCATTCCCATTACTGCTTCTTTTTTTATAGGTGCCAACCACCAGGAAATTAACCCCCTGGATCTTGATATAGGACCCCAGCACTTCTTCTTCCTTGTCATAGAGTTCATTGCGTACACCCAAACCAATAACAGCTATCTTTCGTTTGGCATCAATATCATTGTAGTTCAGAAATCTACCAGAGGTAATAGCCATAGGTTCTTGTTTAATGATCTCAGGATAGTCTCCAAATACATTATATGCCCCGGTCTTAATACCTCTTACTACGTTGTTATTTCCTCCAAAACCACCAAGCTGATTTCTGGGCGAGATATACCTTAATTGAGGAAACTTTTCTTTAAGAGTAGCCACATCCTGCACTTTAAAACGGAAATTCCTACCAATTGGCAGGCCCATATGCGCTTTGGTTGTGCTACGTGTCCACATAAACATGGTATTTGTTGCAATGTCCCCAAAATCTGCTCGAATCCCATTTTCCAGACCTTTCCCTGCAGAGAGTAAGATTATGAGAATGAGAATACCCCAGAAGACCCCAAATGCTGTAAGAACGGTCCGGAACCAATTAGTGGTGAGGACCTCCAAAATCTCTTGCCATCGATCTCTATTAAACATAATTGCTTTTAACTGTTATCTCATTCATCACGCAAGGCATCAATTGTGTGAATATTAGCTGCCCTCCATGCCGGGAAAAATCCGGCAATAGTACCAGCCAGGATCAACACAAAAACAGTTGCCAGGGCCACGTTAAAATTCACAGAGGGATTTTTTACATAGTCTACCTCAATATAGGGTCCTACTATTTCTAGCAATCCCATGCTGAAAATGAGTCCGGCAAATCCTGAGATCGCCGTTACGAAAATGGCTTCATGCAAGATCATTCCAACAATGGACCAGGGTTTCGCACCCAATGCTTTTCTAATCCCTATTTCACGAGTACGCTCCTTCACCACAATCAGCATGATATTACTAACGCCTACCACACCGGCAATGATGGTACATATCCCTACAAACCAAAAAAAGAATTTAATGTTCCCAGTAAGACTGAAATATCTTTTAGCCTCTTCAAGGGCACTCCAAACCTGAATAGCGCTGGTATCATCTGGAGCTACAGTATGTACTTGTTGCAGATGAGAACGCAAATTTTCCTTAAAGGCAACGGCCTGAACAACTGCTTCATCAAAATTATCAACAGCAGGCATGGTATAGGATATATTGCTGATCCTATCTGCCCCGTTAAATACTTTTTGTGCGGTAGTGACAGGGATATATATTCGTTCTTCTTCGCGCTCCTCACGTTCGTCAAAGACCCCGACGATCTTAAATAGCACGCCAGAAATATTGATGAACTCCCCAACCGGGGTATCTACTGATTTAAATACATCTTGCTTGATCTTTCGACCAATTATGGCGACTTTTCCTGTATTTTTCTCATCCAGGTAATTGAGAAAACGGCCTTCAGCCAGCTTGGCATTATCGATAAACTGATAGTCATAAGAAACACCTCTAACCCCATATACCAGCGCTTCTTTTCCGTAGTTTACTGTTACATTTTGCACAAAAATAAGAGGAGATTTATACTCTATTTTATCCCCAAATAAGGAATTTGAACTATTGTAGTTATCATTGCGCAATTGAATGCGTCTGCCAGGATTCAATCCTTTAAATTCTTTTGTAGTTACTCCCGGCCAAACCTCAACAATGGTGGTGGCATCTTGCTCAAATTCATATGCGATACCATTTTGCATGCCCTCACCAAATCCCAAAAGAATAACCAACATAAATATCCCGGAGGCCACGGAGACCCCGGTGAGAAAAGTGCGTAATTTATTTTTTCGGATGGTATCGAAGATCTCCTGCCATCTCTCAAGATCGAACATTGGGTTAGTGTTTTTACTATGAGATACATTATATAGACTGATAAAGATCTATTTTGTTACAGTAAAACCCATTAAAACAATGTTAAATCCAGGAATTCTCAGGATCTCATTTTTCGGTAGATAATAAAGAAAAGTGCACCTATGAGGATATAAGGTATCGCCATCAGATATACAATACCATTGTTGATCCCTTCTGCTACCGCAGTATTGTCCTCACTCTCAAGCACCGCCCTGCACATAGCACACTGAGCTTCTCCCATGAGAGGGGCCAAAAACAATATACTCAGCACTAGAAGTGTTCGCTTATTGGGTCTGAAGGTTATCTTTTTAAACATGGATTAAATTCTTATACTTATTGTCCGTAGTAGGGTGAGATCATAAGATATACCACTACCCCGGTTACGGCTACATACAACCATATAGGAAATGTGATCCTGGCTAATTTCCTATGCTTTTCAAAATTCTTTAAATAGGCCCTTGCATAGGTGTGTAATACCAGGGGAATAATGGCTATGGATAGGATCACATGACTGATCAAAATAAAATAATACACATACCGGATGACACCCTCCCCACCAAAAGAGGTAGAATCTGATGTCATATGATAGGCCACATACATCACCAGAAAGATCAAGGATAGTGCAATGCAACTGGTCATCAGGTTTTGATGTAATCGACGTTTTTTATTTTTAATGGCCCATACGGCCACAATCAGCAAAAGAGCTGTAAGACCATTGATGGTTGCGTAAATGGGTGGTAGAAAACTTAAGGGTTCCACATTAGGCAAGCGCACCCCAAATAAAACAGCTACGACCACCGGGATCAAAACTGAGATGATCATGATCCCCCTGTTTACTTTTTTCTCTTTTAATGAAACAATATCCATTTTACTCTTCCAGTAATTTTTTGATATCCTCTTTTAAAATTGTTATCTGTTCTTCCTCACCCTCAAAATTTTGCCCTTGAGATGTCTTAATGGTTCCCCTGTAATAGATAATGGGATTGCCATAGCTGTCCTTTCTGGACCGGATATATCCATTCTTGTCTACGAGTGCAAAAAGTCCGGAATGCTCAAATCCTCCTGGGACATCCGGAGCAGTGGCAGCAAAAATATTAAAGCCCACATTGGCCAGTTCAAATATTTTTTCTGAATCCCCGGTTAGTAAATTCCAGTCCATATCGGTAATGCCATACCTTTCAGCATACGCTTTTAGAACCATTGGGGTATCATAGTCCGGGTTAATAGTAAAGGAAGCAATGCCAAAGTTCTCAAAATCTCTGAATTCATTCTGGATCTCTACCAGATTTTCATTCATAATTGGGCATATACTGGGACAGGTGGTGAAGAAGAATTCAACCACATAAACCTTCCCCCGGTAATCTTCGTTACTGATAAGCAGACTGTCCTGATTAATAAAACTAAAGGGAGGTACTCTGCGCTTTTTACCGTCTAGCGTTATATATTCGAGGGGGCGATCAACGCCTTCAGCTACATTCATACGGGTGTTCTCAACTACATTACCCGATTTTATCCTTTCAACGATCCTTGGAATAAAGATGATACCAAAGATCAGAACAATAAGAGAGACCCAAACATACGTGTACTTTTTTTTCATCAATTGGATCGTTTTGCATTATTCTTCTTCAGTGCCAATCTATATTCCGCCAGGATGATCTTAACATCATCTTCCATCTTGTTATTCAGTTCGGCAACAGAATTGGTATTGAATCCATATTTAGTGCCTTCGTCCTCATCGTCTTTTCTTCCTCTCAGATTCTTGTCCTTATCTATAATAAAAACATAGGGGGTTCCCATTTCAGCATCTAGCAGCACATCTGTCTTCAAAGAGGTATAGAAGCGTTGAATATCTGTGTCCTTTGCATAGATAAATTTCCAGTTAGAGGCATCGGCCAGATTATCGAGTTCGTCCATGATCTCCTGCACCACAGAATCTGTTCCTATGGGCATCACCATGACCATTTGAAAATCTCTGAACTCGTAGAAGCGTTTGTAGATCTTCTGATTCAGATTAAAGGCATTCCCCTTTTTTAAGGCGGCATTCCTGCCCAAAAAACCCAGGATTGTGATCTTATCCTGTAGGGTCACTGAGGCATCAAGGCTGCTAATATCATCTACATTTTCTGTTAGGATTGGAAGTTTCCCAAAGTTGTTGACACCCGATGCAAAAAATAGATAGGCAACTAAGGGCAAGATGAATAACACAACAAGGACAAACGTCTTTTTCATATCCTTTAAATCACCCTACAAAAATAAAAAAGACGGTTGTTATACCGTCTTTATTTGTTGTTAATTCCATGTTAGAAATTCCATTGTATAAAGCCGTCCTTAAAGACATTATAAATATAATCCGCCTCAAATAACAAGATAAAGATAAGGTAACTAACGAGGAAGATTGGTGTCCAAACAATGGCACGTCTGAGCGAACTTTTTTCATCTCTAAGGTGCATAAAATCCCAGGCGATATAATATGCCTTTACCAGGGTAAGGATAATAAAGATCCAGTTGAGTATCTTCATTCCTATAAAGGTGTTGGCAACTAATACCTGTGGCTTTATGATACCCAGGGCTACTTCAATGGTGGTTACTATAGAAAGAAAAATCAGAACGCCCCAGATCTTCTGGGTATTCGATTTGAATTTTACTGTCCCCCTAAAGATGGCTAATTTATGTTCGTGTGACATGCGTATTACTTTTATAAACTTTTAATTCGATGACTTTTAAACAAGGTAAAAGAAGGTAAAGACAAAAACCCACACAAGATCTACAAAGTGCCAGTAAAGCCCTACTTTCTCTACCATTTCATAATGGCCTCTTCGCTCATAGGTGCCCAAAATGATATTAAAAAAGATAATGATATTGATCACAACCCCTGAAAAAACATGGAATCCGTGAAACCCTGTTATAAAAAAGAAGAAGTCGGCAAAAAGTCGGCTGCCATATTCATTACGAATTAGGTTGGCCCCTTCTACTACCAATTTGGCATCTTTGATCTTGGTCAGTGATTCTTCCCTGGTAAGCAAGGTCTTTTCTCCTTCTGCAGTTATGGTCTCTGTTCTGATCAGGATATTAGGATCTGCTAAGAAACCTTCCGCAACCTCATTTACCGTATAGCTGGGTAAGGACGATTCACTAGAATACCATAACGCATCATTTCGTTCTAGTGTAACCCTCTCACTCGGGATCTCCTTTGCAAAATCAGCCAGAGCAGCCCGCTCACCCGTATCGGCCTTTACAAACTGAAGGATACGACCACCTTTTGTTTCTAAAGCCCCATAATCCCCTTTGATGAAGGTAGCCCATTCCCACGCCTGTGACCCAACGAAGATGGCTCCTCCTATTATTGTAAGGAACATGTAAAGGATCGCTTTATTCTTCATCATTTTATGACCTGCGTCAACAGCCAATACCATGGTCACTGAAGACATGATAAGGATAAAGGTCATAAAAGCCACGTAATACATCGGAAAATTTCCATGAATGAAAGGTACGTGGGTGAACACCTGATCGGCAATTGGCCAGGTCTCTATAAATTTAAATCTTGAAAATCCATAAGAAGCTAAAAAACCAGAAAAGGTTAGTGCATCAGAGACAATGAAGAACCACATCATTAGTTTTCCGTAACTCGCTCCTAAAGGTCGGTTACCACCTCCCCATACATTCTCTTCCTCTGCTCCTGTAGTGATCGTAGAATCCATAAAGTATTGATCGTATTAAGATAATTTTAGCAAAAATACATTTTTTTCATCTAAAGAAAAGCGATTCTCATTCTGAAAAGGACATAATTTTCTTTCTGAATCAAAAGAAATAGAAAAAGAGCATCAAATAGACCCAAAGAAGATCCAGGAAATGCCAGAATGTAGCGCCTAACTCCATACCTAACAAATTGTCTGCACTATATTTCCCTCGCAATTGGTTAACCAATACCACCAAAAGTGAAATGATACCTGCTACGACATGAAGAACATGGACAGCAGCGATCAAAAATATATAGGACATGGTAATATTACTGGTTGGACCTGTAAAATAATATCCCTGAGCAACGATCTCTGAAAATCCCATGAATTGCAAAACGATAAATACAATTCCAAGAAGTAAGGTGGCAAACAACCAATTGGAAGCTGTTTTCTGTTTACTTTTCTGAACTGCGCTCTTCGCAAGAATATACGAGAAACTACTTAAAATGATCATTGCAGTACTGTAATAAAAAGC